>NZ_AP024563.1:2430000-2715000 GCF_018409545.1 Allochromatium tepidum
GATGCAGGCCGTTGGCGACCTGATCGGCCATCGACAGCAGGCCCGCGCGCAGGGCTTCGCGTTTCTTTTCGATCAAGAGTCGCATCGCTTCCATCTCGTTGAAACCGCTTTTGGACGCTGGTCGGACGAGTATAGCGGGCGGATTTGACCGTTCGGTGACGGTTCAGGGTGACGGTTCTTCCAGGATCGTCTGCGGCCAGGCGGTCATGATGGCCTGCACCAGGGTCGCGAGCGGGATGGCGAAAAAGACGCCCCAGAACCCCCAGAGTCCGCCGAAGACCAGGATGGCGACGATGATGGCCACCGGATGCAGGTTGACCACTTCCGAGAAGATCAGCGGCACCAGCACGTTGCCGTCGAGCGCCTGGATGATGGCATAGGCCAGGGCCAGCCAGGCGAATTGCGGCGACCAGCCCCACTGGAACCAGGCCACCAGCAACACGGGCACGGTGACGATCGTCGCGCCGATATAGGGAATGATGACCGAGAGTCCGACCAGCAGCGACAGCAGCATCGCGTACTTCAGTCCGAAGGCGACGAAGGTGAAGAAGCTCACTCCCCAGACGATCAGGATCTCCCAAACCTTGCCGCGGATGTAGTTGGAGATCTGGCGATCCACATCGCGCCAGACGTGCCCGGCGATCCCGTGATGATCGGGCAGGTACTGCCGGAACCAGCCGAGGATGAGATCCTTGTCCTTCATGAAGAAGAACACCAGGATCGGCATCAGGATCAGATAGACCAGGATGGTGATGACACCGGCGACATTGGCCAGCGACCAGGACAGCACCTGCTGCCCGAAGGTCACGGCCTCGGCGCGCATGTAGAGGATCAGTTCGGAGACCTGGGCCTGAGTGACCAGTTCCGGATAGTGCTCGGGCAGATCCATCAGGAAGCGCGTGCCCTCGAGGACCATGTTGGGAAGTTGCTGCACCAGATCCCGGATCTGGCGCGACAGCAGCGGCATGATGCCGACCAGGATCGTGGCCACGAAGGTGATGAAGAGCAGATAGACCACCAGCACGCTCGGCAGGCGCGGCATTCCGCGTCGCTGGAACGCGCCGACCGCGCCCTCCAGCAGATAGGCGATGACGATGCTGGCGAGCACAGGCTTGAGCATGTCGCCCAGGAAGAGCACGACCGCGAAGACGGCCGACAGCAGGAGGGCGAGAAAGACAATCTGCGGATTGGAGAGATTGCGCTTGAACCAGCGCGCGATGATGTTCATACGCTAGAGTGAGTGTCTTCAGTCCTGTGCCGCGATCCTGGCACGATAATCACGATAATGGCGCTTGAAGAGCGCCTCCAGTTCGTCGATGACCTCGGTCGCCGAACGACCCTGGAGCACATGCGCCGACATCAGGGCGGATATCTCGTGCAACAAGACATCGCGCTCGAGCATGTCATAGCTGTGTGAGAGACGTTTGATGGCGCCGACCACGCTCTCCTGCTCGGGTCTTGGCGAAGGACGAGGCTCGCGCGCGACGGCGGGTTCGCGCGGACGCGGCTCGGCGCGCTCGACCAGGAAGTCGGCGAAGGCGAGCAGGGTCTCGCGCTCGGCAGACCCCAGGGCACGCAGACGTTTGAGCAGGCGCCGCTCGTCGGCGGAGATCGCGTTCGGATTCATCTCGGTGATGGCCGATCCAAATAGAGAGCGCTTATATCACAGTCGACGGCCGTGTCGGTAGACGCCGGTCCGGCGCCTGTATCCGCTTGCCGCGCCGACTTCGACGCCATCCGGGCGCGGCCGGGGATGGATTTACCGCCGTGTATCGCCTAGAGTGTCCGGCGCCCGTCGACGGGCTTCGAGGGTGCGTCGAATCGTGTTCATGCACGAGCCGTCGTCGACCCATGAGATCTCACCGAGGACCACGGATTCATGCCCAACAACCCGATCACTCGCTCGCTGACCCTGTGTCTGGCCGCGAGCGTGCTTGGTGCTCCGACGGTCGAGGCGTCCGGCTTCATGCTGCCGGAAGCCTCGACCGCCGGCATCGGCCTGTCCAATGCCCTGGTCGCCAACCCGGACGAACGCGGCGCCTTTGCCTACAATCCGGCCGCCATGGGCTTCCATGACGGCTCCAGCCTGGCGCTCGGTACCTATTTCGTCGGCCCCAACTTCAGCGTGGACACGGCAAGCGGTCGCCGCGACAGCGAAGGCGCGGAATGGATGCCAATGCCTATCGGCTCGGCGCGACCTACCAACTCAACGACCGGACCGGACTGTGTTTCGGCTACACCTACGACGAGACCGGCCAGGACGACGATCACTTCAGCGCCCGCGTGCCGGACAACGACCGTCATCTCTTCGGTCTGGGGCTGGCCCAGTCGCTCGGGTATGGGTTGTCGCTGGAAGCGGCCTATATGTACGTTCGCGCCGTGGATCGCGACTATCGCGGCGTCCGGCCCTATACGGGCGGCGATCTCAACGGCTCGACCGCGCTCGCCGGCGACTACAGCATGGATGCGCACCTGATCGGTCTGGAACTCGTCAAGGTCTTCTGATCCGAACGGAGGCGATATGGCGAAGACGGGGCGCCGGCGACGACTGACCGAGGCACTGCTGAATCCGCGCGTGGACGACGGCGCGCTGGAGTCGACGCTCGCCTCGGCGCGCGAGCGCCTGCCCCTGCCCCTGATCTGGCTCATCGGCAAGACCCAGTCGGGTAAGACCTCGATCATCCGTGCCCTGACCGGAAGTCCGGCGGCGGAGATCGGCAACGGCTTCCAGCCCTGCACCCGAAGCTCGCGGATCTATGATTTTCCGGCCGAGGCGCCCGTGGTCCGCTTCCTGGACACGCGCGGCCTGGGCGAGGTCGACTATGATCCGGAAGAGGACATCCGCTTCGGCGAGTCACTGGCCCATCTGCTGCTGGTGGTCATGAAGGCCGGCGATCTCGATCAGGAGGCGGTGCTGGAGGTGGTGCGCGCGGTGCGCCGGCGTCATCCGGAATGGCCGCTGGTGATCGCCCAGACCACGCTGCACGAAGGCTATCCGTCCGACTTCGAGCATCCGCAACCCTATCCGTTCGGAACCGAACCCTGGCCGGCGAGTCTGCCGCCCGATCTGACGCGCGCGCTCAGGGCGCAGCGTGACCGGGCGGGTGATCTCCCCGGTCGCGCCCCGGTGCGCTGGGTTCCGGTGGATCTCACGCTGCCGGAGGATGGTTACGCGCCCGCCGACTATGGTCTGGAAGCGCTGTGGGAGGCAATCGACACCCTGTCCACCCTGCCGCTGCGCCACCTGCTCGGGCGCGATCCTGATGTTCTGGATCTGTTCGAGCGAGCGGCGCATCCGCATATCGTCGGCTATGCGCTGGCCGCCGCCGGGGTCGGGGCCTTGCCCGTGGTCGACCTGGCCGGTGTGCCCGCGATCCAGGCCAAGATGCTCCAGAGTCTGGCCGCCCTCCATGCGCAGACCTGGGATCGTCGAACCATCCTCGAATTCCTGGGTCTTCTGGGGACCGGCGTCGGGATCGCCTATGGGACGCGGATGGCGGGCCGAACCCTGATCAAGCTGGTCCCCTATCTCGGGCAGACGCTGGGCGCTGTCTGGGGGGCGAGCGCCAGTGGCGCGACGACCTTCGCGCTCGGCAAGGCGGCGGCCTATTATCTGCGTCGGCGCAATCTCGGGCTGAGCACGGAGGCGCGTGCACTGCGGCGCGTGTTCGCCGATCAGATCACCCAGGGCGCCCGGTTGTTGCGCGACTCACGCTGAGGGGCGCCGTTCGCACAGACTCGATGACAGGGGAGGGGAGTCGGAATCCATGCCCAAACGGTCATGCCTGATCCGGCCTTCGGTGGAGGCGCGGCGATGAACCGGATCGATCCCTGGTGGCTGGTCGCGCTCCTGCTGTGGCTGGTCCCCTTCGTCGTGCTCCTGCCGCTGGGATTCGTCTGGCTGCATCAGCACGACGCGGCGCTCTACTGGTTCGGGACCATCATCGTCTTCGGACTGCTCGGATTCGGCCTGCAGGCCCGGCTCAGACGACGCGAGCGCCTGGCGCTCGATCTGGAACACTCGGGGCCGGACCCGGCCTGGCCGCCCTCCGCCGAGGCGGCCTGGAGCCTGGTCGAGGACTGGGCCGAGTCGGTCGATCCGGCCGACTGGCCGCTCGACGAGGAGATGCGGCTCGGGGTGCTCGCCCTGCGCACCCTGGAGCGGGTCGCGGGGCATTTCCATCCCGAGGTCGAGAACCCCCTGCTCGAACTGCGCGTCCCGCATGCCCTGATGATCGTCGAGCGCGCGAGCCGCGATCTGCGCCGCCGCATCACCGACCATGTTCCGCTGAGTCATCGTCTGACCGTCGGCACCCTGGCGCGCGCCTATCGCTGGCGCGGGTTCGCCGAGCGGGTGCTGAGTCTCTACCGTGCCGGTCATCTGGTCCTCAATCCGGTCGGCGCCCTGCTCAACGAAGCCTTGGGGCAACTGCGCCGGCGCGGTTTCGCGGCGGCGCGCGAGGATCTCTATCGCTGGCTGCTCCAGGAATACGTGCGTCAGATCGGGCGCTATGCCATCGAACTCTACAGCGGGCGTCTGCCGCTGAACGACGCCGAGCCGGTCGAGCGGCTGACCCAGGATTCGCGGCGCGATCTGGAACGCGCCGTCGAGGTCGAGCGTGCGCCCCATGAGAATCTGGAACAGGAGCCCCTGCGTTTGCTGGTGCTCGGACGCTCGAACACCGGCAAGTCCAGCCTCATCAACGCGCTCTTCGGCCACCCGCGCGCGGCGGTCGACATCCTGCCGGACACCACGCGGGCGCTCACGCCCTACAGGCTGGAGCGTGACGGGGTCGATCAGGCGCTGATCCTGGACTCACCGGGCGCCGACCGGCTGGGCTACAAGACCCTGCACGACGCGGCCAACATGGCCGATCTCATCCTCTGGGTGAGCGCCGCGCACCGGCCGGATCGCCAGTCCGAGCGCCAGACGTTGCAAGCCCTGCGCACGGCCATGGCGGCCCGGGTCGACCGGCGTCCCCCGCCGCTATTGGTCGTGGTCACGCATATCGATCAATTGCGTCCGCTGCGCGAGTGGCAGCCGCCCTATGACCTCACCGACACAGCCAATCTCAAGGCCATGAGCATCCAGGCGGCGATCACCGCTCTGGCGGCCGATCTCGAGGTGCCCATCGCCAATGTCATCCCCGTCTGTCTGGCCGAGGGGCGGGTCTACAACGTCGAGGATACGCTCTGGACGGCGCTCCTGGAGCAGATGGATCGCGCCCAGCGTGCACGGTTGCTGCGGTGTCAGGTGGCGCGACGGCGCGATGAGAACTGGACGCTGTTGCGCCGCCAGCTCGCCAACGCGGGACGCTTCCTGCTCGCTTTGCCGGGACGGTCTTCGCGTCATTGAGTGGGATGCATGGCGGGCGGACTGCCGACCGCGAAGCCTCGCTCCCAGGCACTGTGCCCTGTTCAGTGCGCCGACGAATGCGCTTTGGACAGCGGTGCGAAGCTGAGCCGATGCCGGCGACAGGGGCCGAGCCGCGCGAGCGCTTCGAGATGCTCGCGGGTTGGATAGCCCTTGTGCTTGGCGAAGCCATAGCCGGGGCACTCGGCGTCCAGTTCGACCATGAAGCGGTCGCGTGCGACCTTGGCCAGGATGGAGGCTGCACCGATGACCGGCACCGAGCCGTCACCGCCGATGACGGCCTCGGCGGCGATGTCCAGCTCCGGGCAGCGGTTGCCGTCGATCAGCACCTTGCTCGGGCGGATCCGGAGCGATTCGACCGCACGGCGCATTGCAAGCATGGTTGCTTGCAGGATGTTGAGTCGGTCGATCTCCTCGGTGCCGGCCCAGGCGACCGACCAAGCGAGCGCCTGCTCGCGGATCAGCGGCTCCAGACGCTCGCGGCGCGCGGGGCTGAGTTTCTTGGAATCGCCGATGCCGGCGATCGGACGCGCGGGATCGAGGATGACCGCCGCCGCGCACACCGGACCGGCGAGCGGGCCGCGCCCGGCTTCGTCGACGCCGGCGATCGGGGTGTGTTGAAGGGTTTTTGGGTAATCTGGCATTTTTGCGCCGGTTCGACGATGTTTGGGAGATTTTAGGCTATTTGAGGTGCGAATGGATGCATGTCGACTGTGACCGAGCATTCGGCGACACACTTGACCCGACCTGATTAGTTACGAATCTCAGCCGAGTCGTCTCTTCCGGCCTACACTCCAAGTAGATGCCACCCACCGGAGACCACAGATGCCTCGGAACACAAGTCAGTTTCAGAAAGGCTTGAGTTTGCCGGAAACTGTTGCAGGTCATGAAAGAGCGCGACGATCAAACGCCGCTCAGCGGCGTCATCGAGGTCGACGAGGCCTACCGGCTGAGCTATGTTAATAATCAGGAAATACTTTCCGCTCCATGCCCCGCGTCAGACCGGTAAAACGAGCGCTCGCTGAACCCGGATGCACTGCTCGACGCTTTCTTGCTTTCTGGCGTCAACACGGCGAACCCCTGCTCAAGAGCGCGCCCTATCACGAGATCGCCCCGCATCTGGTGCTCATGGCCTTTCTGCATCGGGTCATCAACGGCGGCGCGGACAGCCGCCGATCCGCGAGCGCACGCGCAGTGCCGAAACGACCAGCCCGCAGGGGCGGCCCGGATTCGTGTGGTGCGGGCCTGAGAACCGCCGACCGTCGGACCTGTTTCAGCGCCATGTTTTCATCCAATCCCCGATCAGGAGATCGACATGCCCCTACTGAACTGGCGGACACTCACCGCCAGCGTGCGCGGCGCGGCCCATGAGTGCTCGTGCCTGCCGAATAAGGACGCCGCGCGCAACTATGGGACACTGCTGCGCGACGGCGGCGAGCCGGCCGTGCAACCCCATCTCACCGAATGGCTGAACGAAGCCTCCAGACTCGGTAGCGGCGACGATGTCAGCCTGGGTCTGCTCTGGCAAACCGCATGAACTGCAAACAACACAGCGCGCAACCACCGGCGTGGCGGCGCGAACGGCTCGATGCCTTCACTCGGGTCGATGACCTGCTCGCCTTTCTGGAACTGGATCGCACCCGGATACCGGATCTGGACGATGAACCCGAGTCCTTCGGTCTGCGCGTTCCACGCACCTTCGCCGAACGCATGCACCCCGGCGATCCCGAGGATCCGCTGTTGCGCCAGGTGCTGCCGCTGACCGCCGAACGCCAACCGGTCGCCGGCTATGTCGCCGATCCGGTCGGAGACGCCGCGGCCGAACGCGCCCCCGGACTGCTGGTGAAGTACGCGGGACGGGCACTGCTGATGGTGACGGGCGCCTGCGCCGTCCATTGTCGTTACTGTTTTCGTCGCCATTTCCCCTACCGGGATCTGGGACCGATCCAGTCGCGTCTGGAGCGCGCCCTGGACGAGATCGCCCGCGACCCCAGCCTGACCGAGGTGATCCTGAGCGGCGGCGACCCGCTGATGCTCGACGACGACCGACTCGACGCCCTGATCCAGGGGCTGGAGCACATCGGCCACCTCGAGCGTCTGCGCCTGCACAGCCGTCTGGCGGTCGTGTCGCCCGCGCGTCTGACCACGCGACTGGCGACCCGCCTGACCAGCGGTCGGCTGACGAGCCTCCTGGTGATCCATGCCAATCATCCGCATGAACTGGACGACTCGGTGCGCTCGGCCCTGCGCGACTGGCGCACCACAGGTGTCACCCTGCTCAACCAGAGCGTCCTGCTGCGCGGCGTGAACGATCGGGTCGAGATCCTGGCCGCGTTGAGCGAACGACTCTTCGCGTGCGGCGTGTTGCCCTATTATCTGCATGGACTGGATCCGGTCGCCGGCAGCGCCCATTTCCAGGTCGGCGACGCCGAGGCCAAACGCCTGCTGGATGGGATGCGCGCCCGCCTGCCCGGCTATCTGGTGCCGCGTCTGGTCCGCGAGATCCCGGGCGCGCCCGCCAAGCAGCCGCTCGAATAAAGCGCATCCGGAGCTTTCCCTTTGTGGCCGGGAAGACCGATAATCGACCCTCAGCGATGGACCCGACTCGAACGACACCCGTATGCCTACGCACAGTCAACAACCGACGCTGCTCATCATCACATCCGAGACCAGTGAGGCCGAGCGATTGATGGCGACGCTCCGCGAGGCGCGGCTGGCCGAGCGCAGCCTCTCGATCCCCGGCGCCGAGCACCTCGACAAGGTGATCGCCGAGCGCGGTTGCGATCTCATCCTCTGCTGTGGCTATGACCGAGACGTGGAGGTCGACAAGGTTCTGACGGCCTACAAGCGCCTGAAGACGGATGTCCCCCTGATCCTGCTCGCCGATCCGGACCAGTGGGAGACGGAGGCGGCCAGGGCAAGGCGTGCCGGTGCGCGCGACATCGTGCGCCGCGCCGACCCCGAGCATCTGCGGCTGAGCGTGGCGCGCGAGCTGGCCGACCTGAAGGCCAGACGCGCGGCCGAGGGTCTGAAAGCCCGTCTGCGTCAGTGCGAACAGAGCGCCCTGCGACTCACGGAGGTCACGCGCGCCGGTGTGGCCTTCGTGCAGGATGGTCTGCACATCGAGGTCAACCCGGCCTATGCCCGACTCTTCGGGCAGGTCTCGACCGAGGACGTGCTGGCCACGCCCCTGCTCGATCTCTTCGCACCCGAGCATCACGCCGCGATTCGTGACCTGCTCAAGTCGAGTGATTCATCCGCCCCAGAGACCGTCACGCTGCTCGATGTCGGCTGTCTGCGTCCCGACGCGACACGCTTCGAGGCACGCCTGCTCGCCTCGCCGAGCGAGTTCGAGGGCGAACCCTGTCTGCGCCTGATCCTCCAGCCGATCGAGACGACGCCCACCTGCGCGGTCGCCGCCGCCCGCGCGGACATGGCCCCGCCGCCCGCCGGACTGAAGGCCCTGATCACCGAGATCGAGTCCCACATCGACGAACAGCGCCTCGTCACCCGCCCCTTCGCCATCTTCTTCATTCGCGTCGCCAAGATCGCCGATGTGATGCACGACATGGGACTGTCGATCGGGCTCGAACTGCTCGACGAGTTCAGTGACACCCTGAGCGGCATCGTCGGCGGGCGCGGCTTCCTGTCGCGCGTGAGCGAGGACGGATTCGGACTCGTCGTCGACGGACTCGACGAACTCGGCGCCCAGGCCCTGGCCGCCGAACTGACCGCCCAGGCGCGCCTGCCCGCGCGCGCGGCCGTGCAGGACGCCACGGTGCCCGATTGTCAGATCGGCTATTTCCTGGTGAGCGATCGGGCCTCGGCGCCCGAGGACATCATCAACGCCGCATACCGGCTCTGTATCGGCCATCGTTATGCGAGCGACGGCGCGGCGGGCGAGCGCGAGACCGCCCCCGCCGAGGACGAGGAAGCGGCGATCGCGCGCAAGATCGAGTACGCGCTGCGCAACGATCAGCTCAAGCTGGTCTATCAGCCCATCATCAGCCTCATGGGCGACAGCCAGGAGAACTATAGCGTCCTGCTGCGGCTGTTCGACGAGGACGAGAACCTGCTCGAGGCCAAGGATTTCATCGGCACGGCGATCCGTCGCGGTCTGATCGAGGAACTCGACAAGTGGACCATCCGTTCGGCCATCGAGGTCATCGGCCGGCAGCGGCGCGCGGGTCAGGGCCTGAGTCTGTTCATCACCCTGTCCGAGGACACCCTGCGCAATCCGAACATCGTGCTCTGGATCTGCGACTGTCTGCGTGAGTTCGACGTGCGCGGCAACTGGTTGACGATCCAGTTCCAGGAGGACATCGTCGTCGGCAACCTGGCCAGCATCAGCAAGCTGGTCGAGACGCTGCACAAGATCAAGTGCCGTGTGGCCATCAACCAGTTCGGCGCCACCGAGCGCCCGGAGATGCTGCTCCAGGTGCTCGCGCTCGATTTCGTGCTCATCCGTCCGGCGTTGGCGCAGGGACTGGCCGACGACGGCGCCAAACAGCAGCGCCTCCTGCAGCTCGCGACACTGGCGCGTGAGTTCAACGTCAAGAGCGTCGTCACCGGCGTCGAGGACGCGCGCGCCCTGACCGTGCTCTGGACAGCGGGCGTCGACTATGTGCAGGGGAACTTCCTCCAGCGCCCCTCGACCACGCTCGAGGTCCAGACCTGAGCCGGTCGGCTCAGGGGCGGCGCATCGAGAGCCCGGAGGTGGAGCGCCTGGATAGAGGCTGTTGCGATGCGTCCGCGGACTGGGCGCGCTTGGGTTTCATCAAGCGGCTCTTGAGCAGCGAATTGGATTCGTTGTCCAGTCGGTTCGACAGCAACCGGCGACTTTGCGGCATGGGGCGCGGCGCCTGTTCCTTGAGTGAGCCGGCATTGGACTGCGACGACCAGACGCCTTGGTCGAGCAGGCGCCGGATCATGGCCGCATCCACCGTCCCAGCGGCGCCGACGAAGGCCATCTCGGGACGCAGATCCAGTCCGATGTGGTCGCGCGCCTGTTGCGAATAGGGTTGCAGCCCCGATTCGACCTGTGCCGACAGCGTCCCGGCGAAGGTGCTGATCGGATCGGCGATGCTCAGACGCCCATTGTCGTAGATACTCGGGGTCGTTTGGTTTCGTCCGGGTCCGACTACCAGGGCATGAACCCGTTTATGAACTGCATCGGCCGGCTGATGCTCTGATTCATCACCGCCATGTCACGCCCCATGGCGGCGGTCGACTGGGTCATGACGCGCATCGAGCGATCCATCTCCTGGATGCTGGCCAGCATGGGCTGGAGGGTGTCGACGTCCTGCGCCATGGACTCGACGCTCGCCGTCATGACGCGCACGTTGCGGCTCATCTGGGCGACGTTGTCCGACATCGACTGCATGTTGCTCGCCATCACCGTCATGTTGGTGTCGACGCTGATGGCCAGATAGTGCACGTCCTTGGCCAGACTGAAGACCAGATAGAACCCATAGGCGGCCAGGATGATGAAGGCGAACAGCGAGGGATAGACGATGAGCTCCCAGCGCTTGGCGCTGGTCTCGAAGGCCTGCGACAGGCGGTCGATCGCATAGGCGTTGACCTGAGTCTCGGAAGCCTCGGGGCCAAGCGCCTCGGCCCGGATCTCCGTGCTGCGACTGTCGCCTGGAGTCTCGTTGTCCCGCATGATGGATTCTCAGCCTGGCCAGTGGTCGGTACACACATCAACCGACGAGACGCGGATAGAGCGCCGCCGTCAGACTCATGAACTCGCGCGCGCCCTTGCCGCGCGGCTCCAGCTCGAAGACCGCCAGGCCCTCGCTGAAGGAGCGCCGGAAGACCGTGCGCTGCGAGAGCCGTGGCTTGATGAAGCGCAGTCCGGGCAGTGAGACGAGCGCGGCGGCCGTCTCGTTGGTCTCCTGCACGGCGTGATGGGTGTCGCCGCGATTGATGAAGCCGATGATCTCGGGCGGGGTCTCGCGTTCGACCGTCCGGATCATCTGGATGAAGCGCTGGGTCGACCAGATGTCGGCCTGTGAGGGCGGCACGGGGACCACGACCCGATCGCAGATGGCGAGCGCCCGGCGCAGGCTCTCCATGTCCGAGGTGCCGACGTCGATCAGCGTCTCGTCGGCCTCGCGCAGACGCGACTCGGTCAAGGCGTCCTTGTCGAAGACCTCGATCCTGGGCTTGAAGCCCTCTTCGCCGCGCACCTCGACCACATCGGCCAGCGTGGCCTGGGGGTCGGCGTCGACGAGAACCACGCTGGCCTCGGCCATGACGAGCCAGACGGCGAGGTTGAAGGTCAGCGTGCTCTTGCCCGATCCGCCCTTCAGACTTCCAACGATCGTGATCATGGTGCTCGTAATCCAGAACGACTAGGCGCGATGTTCGCGGTGGACCGGAACAGGGCGCGTTCGGTGAGGCGTTCGCACCCTGTGCCGTCGGTTCGGTGTTTGACATCCTCCCCGGCCTGAAGGCCGGAGATTCCTACGGCGCTCAGGCGCGGCATTGAGCCACCCCCGAGTCGCTTCGGTGGGTTCCTGCGGCCGGCGGCCTTACCGCACCGCTCGCTTCACAGGCTAACCGGGCGTGTCCCGCCCTTAGAACGTTGATCGCGCCGACCACATCGGCGTTTTCCTCGAAACCGCATTCCACGCACTCGAACCGGGCTTGTGTTCGGCGATTCTCCGCCGACATATAGCCGCAACAGGGACAGGTGCGGCTCGTGTTCTGCGGTGGTACGGCAATGAGATGGCCGCCGCTCCACGCCAACTTGTAGTCCAGTTGACGGCGAAACTCGAACCAACCCTGATCGAGGATGGACTTGTTCAGGCCGGATTTGGCCCGAACGTTTCTTCCCGGCGCCTCTGCTGTGCCTGCCGCCGACTTCGACATATTCCTCACCTGCAAGTCCTCGATACACACCATCGCGTGGTTTTGGCTGATCGTGGTGGAGCACTTGTGCAGGTAGTCGCGGCGGGCATTGCCGATGCGGGAATGAATCTTCCGGACGCGGGCTTTGGCCTTCTTCCAGTTGTTGCTGAACTTGACCTTGCGGCTCATCGCCTGCTGCGCACGGCGCAAGCGCGTTTCATGCCGCTTGAAGCTGTTGAGCGGCGCATAGAACGTGCCGTCTGACAGCGTGGCAAAGCGTGCCACACCCATATCGATGCCGACCGCGCCGCCTTTCGGCAACGGTTGTTCAACCTCACGCTCAGTCTGGATCGACACGAACCATTTGCCGCAAGACCGGCTGACGGTGACGTTCTTCACCGTGCCGAGCACCTCGCGGCTGTTGCGGTAGCGCAGCCGGCCGAGTTTGGGTAGGAACAGGCGGCTGTTGGCTTGGTCGAGCTTGATCTGTTTCGGGTCGGGATAGCGGAAGCTGTCCGACCGGCCTTTCTTCTTGAAGCGCGGGAAGTCGGCCCGCTTGGCGAAAAAGTTGCTGTAGGCCCGCTCCAAATCCTTGAGCGCCTGTTGCAAGGGATGGACGGGTGCATCGGAGAGCCACACCGTTTCCGCGCCGTTGCGCCACTCGGTCAGTAGCTTGCACAACCCGGCATAGCCAAGCCTCGATTCGCCTTGCTCGTAACGCGCCTTCTGCAACGCCAGCGCCCGGTTGTAGACGAAGCGGCACGCCCCCGCGAAGCGGCGCAGGTTGCGCGCCTGGTCGCCGTTGGGCCGCAGTTCGTACTTGTAGGCTTGGAGACGTTGCATGGTTGGAATTATCTTTTTGGTCTATGAGCGATGGCAAAGAGATTAGACATGGACGGCACTGCGTTTTTGTCGCACAAAGCAAAAACCAAGGACGGCTACGCCGTCCGCGCTATCCTTCCCCGCCCTGAACGGCGGGGCTTGCCGCGCACCGGGTCAACGCGGTGCTGGCGGAGGCTCCATCTTGGAGTAGCCGTCCGGGACGCTGAAGAGCGCTTCGGGTTGCGGGCCGATCCGGATATTGGTCAGCTCACGCACGAAGCCGCCCGGAAACTCTTCGCGCACCGCGAGTTTCAACTCGGGGTCGTACCATTGCAGGGACTGAACCGGCGGCTCATTGGGCACTGTGGTCGTCATCTCCCACTTCTCGACCGCACGCCCGGCGATCGACTCGGTGCCGAGCATCCGCAGTTCCATGGATTGACCGTCGGGCATCTGGTACTTGAGCGGCAGGCCGCGCTCGACGTCGAGCCACTGGGCGCCGGTCAGGGTCTGACCCTCGTGCGTCATCGACATCTCCCACTTGATCGCATGTCGCCCGGCGACGTCCTCCTCACCGACGCGGGTGCAGGTCAAACCCTCGATGCCCTGACAGGGATTGGTCTCGGCCGAGGGTGTCGGCATCGATCCGGGGGCCGCGCCGCCCATCGGCGCCGAGCGTTCCATGTAGGCCTTGCGATCGGGCAGGAGCATCCATTCCATCTGCCGGTTCTGATCGTGGATGCGAATCATCTCCTGGCCCTGGTGGGACATCTCGACCCGCATCCGATTGGCGCCGACATACATCTTGCCCGTGGTCGTCTGGCCGTCGGGTCCGCGACTGACCATGTCCGCCGAGAACTGGACACCGGCGATCTCGGCCTGAACCGAAGCCGTCAGAAGCAGACCGCCGAGGACCGCCCAGTGCGCTTGCTTATGGAGTCTCATCGTTATCGTTCCCCTCTCATCTCATCAATGGTTCCAGATCATACCGATCGCTGGGTCTCGATCCCTCGATTCGGTTCGTGCGCATCGCTCAGCGCGGCCACCAGGGGCCTGGCGGTGGTGCACCCGGCGCCAGGGTATCGAACAGTGTCGAGCGCTCGGGTGGATCGCCGCGACGTTCCTCGTCCGTGGGACGCCAGCGCGTGGTCGGCCCCTGACGCTCGCGCTCTCTGGGCGTGAGTGGTCGGAATCTGAGTTCCGAGTCCGGCTCGGTGACTTGGGTTCCACCCGCCGACGGCGGCGGATCACCGCGAAAGCGATATTCCGGCCGGGTGCCGGCCTCCGTCGCGGGCGACAGCCGCTGTCCAGGATCCATCCGGGGCCATTCCGTGCGCTCGGAATAGGGCTGCTCGTAACCTTGAGCGTAGTCGGGTTCCGGCTCCTGGAATCGAGACTGGGCCGATACCATGATCGGCGCCGCGATCCCCACGAGCAACATGAGCCAATACATGATGGCACCACCCATCAAACAGCACTCTTGGCTCGAAACGCATCGCTCTGAAACGGCCGGCGCTTGGCCATTGCAACGAACGTCCAGCAGAGACGTGGTTTGAATTGTCTGAATTGAATACTTAAATCGTTCCGGAATCAACGCCCGTCGACTCATATACGCCGGGCGTGTCCCTGCAGGGACACGCCCGGCGGCACGGCTCAATTCGAGTCGGGTGGCGAATCATCCTTCAGGCGAATCCCGCGTCTGGTCGTCTTACGCGGTGTCGCGGCAGTCTTCTTGGCTTCGCCCGTGGTCGATTTGGGCTTGGTCGCGCGCTTGGTCGTCGTCTTTTTGCGCGGCGTCTCGGCCGGGGTCTCGGTCTCCGGACCCGGCGTCGCGGCATCCGTCGCGTTCGCCGATGTCTCAGCGGACGTCGAATCGTCCGAGGACTCGGCGGACGGCGTCGAGACAGCCGAACCCCGAACCCTCGTTGCGACCGGAGGACGCGGCGCCGGCTTGGGTTTCTTGCCCATCAAACCCTTGAAGACCTCGCCGAGCAGCAGAAAGATGCCGCGGATCGCGTAGAAGACGAGCACCAGCGCCTCGATCAGCCCGCCCCACAGACGCCCGATCAGCCCGCGTGGCTTGGCGGTCGTCTTCCTGGGCGTCGAACGCACGGAACCCGTCGTCCGATCTTCGCGCTCCATCAGGCACGGGATCGCAACCCCGGCCGGCATGGAGGCCGCCGCGACCTTGCACATATCCTCCTTCGCGGCCACACAGCCGAGCGGGATGACGATCAGCGTCAGCAGCGTCGACACCAGCACACCCGAGAGCAGTGAGATCGCCATGCCCTGGAAGATCGGGTCGGTGATGATGACGCTCGACCCGGCCACCAGCGCCAGGGCCGTGATCAGGATCGGGCGCGTGCGGATCTTGCACGAACGGATCATGGCCTCGGCCACGGGCACGCCCTTCCGGATCTCGTGCACCGCGAAATCGACCAGCAGGATCGAGTTGCGCACGATGATACCGGCGAGCGCGATCCAGCCGATCATCGAGGTCGCGGTGAACTCACCGCCCTGCCCCAGGGCGAACATCACGGCATGGGCCGGGATGATGCCGAGCAGGGTCAGCGGAATCGGCGCCATGATCACCAGCGGGATGCGGAAGTTGCCGAACTCCCACACCACCAGGATATAGATCAGCACCAAGGCGACCATGAAGGCCGCGCCCATGTCGCGGAAGGTCTCGTAGGTGACGGTCCACTCGCCGCCCCACTCCCAGGCCAGCCGGCTGTCGTCCGGCGGTGGGCCGAGCCAGTAGAAGGCGTCGCCGAAGCCGGCGATCCCGGCCGGACGGCTGCCGTCCGGGGCCGTGTAGTTGGTCTCGGCCATCAGATCCTGGATCTGGAACATGGCATAGACCGGAGCGGCCAGACGCCCGCCGACATCCGAGACCACGTATTCGACCGGGCGCAGATCCTTGTGATAGATGATGTCGTCCTCGACGGCGCGCTGGAACTCGCCCAGCTCGCTCAGGGGCACGGTGTAGCCGAAGGTCGACTGGATCGGCAGATCGCCGAGGCGCTGGATCTGCGAGCGCTCCGCCAGCGGCACCTGGAGCAGGATCCGGATCGGCTCATGCCCGCTCTGACGGCCCGACTGCTGCTTGATGTCGCCCAGGGGCGTGCCGCCGAGCGCCATCGACAGATTGCGGTTGATGGTCTCGACCGAGATCCCGCGCCGGATCGCCTTCTCGGTGTCGACGTTGAAGCGCCAGTAGTCGAAGGGATCGCGCAGATAGTTGTCGACGTCGCGCGTGCTCTCGGCCTGCTCGAAGATCGCGGTCAGGTCGCGCGCGAACTGGCGGCGCGTCTCGGGCGAGGGACCATAGATCTCGGCGACCACGGATTGCAGCACCGGCGGTCCGGGCGGCATCTCGACCACGGCGATGCGCGCGCCCGTGTCCTCCTTGAGGCGTTCGAGCATCTCGCGCGCCGCAACTGCGATCTGGTGACTGCTGCGCTCACGCTCGGTCTTGTGCTTGAGCTGGACCTGCAACTCGGCCTGCCAGGGCTCGGAGCGCAGATAGTAGTGACGCACCATGCCGTTGAAGTCGAAGGGCCGCGAGGTGCCGGCATAGAGCTGCACCGCCGTGACTTCCTCGATCTTACGGACCTCCTCGGCCATGCGATGGGCCAGATTGGCCGTCACCGGCAGCGCCGTGCCCTCGGGCAGGTCGATCACCACCGAGAACTCGGGCTTGTTGTCGAGCGGCATCATCTTGACCGCCACCCAGTTGAAATAGAAGAACGAGCAGGTGAAGAGGAAGATGCCCCAGAGCGTCAGCCGGAACAGCGAGCGCTTGCGCGGACTCTCCATCAGCGGCGTGAGCACGCGCCGGAAGAAACGCTCCAGCCGCTCCGAACCCTTGTGCTCACGCTTCTCGGCCGCGCGCAGATAGCTCATCGTCGGACGCAGCCACTTGGAGATGGCCAGATAGGGCGTGAACACGAAGGCCGCGAACAGCGAGATGAACATGGCCACCGAGCCGAGCTTGGGGATCGGCGCCATGTACGGTCCCATCATGCCGCTGACGAAGCCCATCGGCAGCAGCGCGGCGATGACGGTGAAGGTGGCCAGGATGGTCGGATTGCCGACCTCGCGCACGGCGTCGATGGCCGTCGCGTCATCCGTGCGGCCCTGCTCCAGCCAGCGCCGGTAGATATTCTCGACCACCACGATGGCGTCGTCGACCAGGATGCCGATCGAAAAGATGAGCGCGAACAGACTCACCCGGTCGATGGTCATACCCCAGATCCAGGCGGTGAACACGGTCATGAACAGCACGACCGGAATGACCAGCATGACCACGATCGCCGGACGCAGGGCGCGGAAGGCGACCAGCACCAGCACGAAGACGAAGAAGGTGGCCACCACGAGCTTGAAGATCAGCTCGTTGACCTTGTCGTTGGCGGTCTCGCCATAGTTGCGGGTGATGCTGACCTCGACGTTGTCGGGGATGCGCAAGCCGCGCAGTTCCTCGACCTTGTCGATGATGGCGTTGGCCACGGTCACGCCGTTGGTCAGCTCCTTCTTGGCGATGGCGAGCGTGACCGCCGGGCGGCCGTCGGCGCGTTCCTCGATCTCGGCGGCCGGACCCGTGTAATAGCTCACCAGTTGCGAGGCGTCCTCCTCGGGTCCGAGCCGGACGTCGGCGATGTCGTGCATGTAGACCGGCAGATCGTTGTAGGTGCCGACCACCAGCCGCTTGATGTCCTCGACGCCGGTCAGGAAGGCGCCGGTCGTCACCGAGAAGCGCGCCCCGCCGGTCTCGACCCCGCCGGCGACGGCCTCGGCGTTGGCGCTCTTGAGCGTCTGGGCGACCTGATCGAGACTGATGCGATAGCCCGACAGCCGCTCGGGCCAGACGTTGACCGTGACCTGTTCGCGCCGTCCGCCGACGATGAAGGCGTTGCCGGTGTTCTTGACCTGCTTGAGCGCCTGGAGCACGTCCTGCGCCAGCAGACGCAACTGGGCGTCATCGACATCGGCCGAACCGTCGCCGTCCAGATCCTTCGACCACAGTGTCAGGGTGACGATGGGCACGTCGTCGATGCCCTTGCTGCGCACCAGCGGCGGCAGCACGCCGGGCGGGATCTTGTCCATGTTGGAGGCGAGCTTGTCGTTCACCTTGACCAGCGACGGTCCCATGTCCTCGCCGACGTCGAACTCGACCGTCACCAGGCCCTCGCCGCGCTGCGAGGCCGAGTAGACATGCTTGATGCCGGGGATCTCGCTCATCAGGCGTTCGAGCGGCTGGACGGCCAGATTGGCCACCTGCTGCGCCGAGGCGCCCGGATACTGCACCAGGATGTCGATCATGGGCACCGAGATCTGCGGGTCTTCCTGCCGCGGCGTCATGATCAGGCCGAGCAGGCCCATCATCAGCATGGCGGCATAGAACAGCGGCGAGAGCGGCGAGCGGATGAAGAAACGGGCCGTGCGTCCGGCGATGCCCAGATGCTCGGCGTTCATCGCATGCGGCGCCTTGGCGTCCATCGGTGGGTCGAGCTCTTGATTCATGTGCGATCCAAGATCCAGAGGTTAGTGGAGTTCAGATCCGCTTCAACGATCCGGCGTGGCGCCCTTGGCCCAGCCCGCGCTGATCTGCGGCCCCGGATTGGCCAGCACGCGCTCGCCGGCACGCAGTCCGCTCAGCACGGAGACGAAGCCGCCGCTCAATTCCTCGCCGACGCGGATCAGGCGCAACTGGGGTTCGCCCTGCTCGTTGACGACATAGACGCCGGGCAGACTGCCGTTGTAGCGCACGGCGGTGAGCGGGATGACGGGGTTGGTGCGGGCCGGGGCGCTCTCGTCGGGCACCAGCACCTTGGCGTACATGCCGGGTTCGGAGACGCCCTGAGGCACATCGAACTTGATCTTGATCGTGTGGCGCTGCGGATCGGCCATGGGGAAGATCTGGGCCACGCGCACCGGGACGCGCCGGTTGCCCGGCTCGATCTCGGCCTGGACCATCTGGCCGTCACGCAGACCGGTACGCAGTCGCGCCGGGACGTCGACCTCGACCTGGAGATACTCGATGTCGGCGAAGTTCAGCAATGGCTGACCCGGCTGAACGGTGTCGCCGACCTCGACGTGCTTCTTGACGATCACGCCGGCGAAGGGCGCGATGCCGCGCGCGTCGCGGATCTTGGAGTCGAGCGCCTGCAACTCGGCCTGAAGACGCATCATGGCGCTCTGGGCCTCCTGGATCTGGATGCCGGAGGCGAAGATATCGGCCGAGCGCTCGGCACTCTGGTTGCGCTCACCGATGAAGCTCTCCATCGGGCGCGTGAACATCTGATCGAACAGATTCGGCAGGCCCATGCCGCCGGGCGCGGTGCGCGACTGGGGCGAATAGAGCTCGCGGTTGTACTGGACGCCGGCATTGCGCAGTTGGGCATCGGCGGCGGCCATCTGTGCCAGCAGGGCGCGGCGCTTGGCGACCAGCTCCTCGTCGCCGATGGCGACCAGCAGCTCGTCCTGCTCGAAGCGGTCGCCCTCGCG
This sequence comes from Allochromatium tepidum, assembly GCF_018409545.1. Lineage (GTDB taxonomy): Bacteria > Pseudomonadota > Gammaproteobacteria > Chromatiales > Chromatiaceae > Thermochromatium > Thermochromatium tepidum_A. Next base: position 2,449,559 of record NZ_AP024563.1, read on the forward strand.
CCCGGCGATGAAGGTCACGCGCCCAGGGAGCTGGGCGGCGAGCGTGACCTCCTTGTAGGGCACGACGGTCCCGCCCAGCGAGACCGTGGGCGTGCCCTGGGCCTGTTGAACGACGAAGGTCTCACCCGTCTCGGCAGCCGCCGGCACGGGCGCGAACGCCACCATGCAGACGAGTAGACAGACACTGAAAGGGTTTGGAGTCTTGCTTCCCATCGGATCGCGCACCAATCGTTTTATGATTGTAATCAGGGTCGCCCGAGGGGCGAGGATGTGGTCGGAACAAACGATTGTGCAGTATGCCTGTAGCGCGATGGGACATTCAAGCAACGCAACACTTGATCACGCGAGGTCGTCACGTACCCGAAACACCTTCATCACCTCGTCGCCCAGAAGGATCTTTATTCATATACTTGTATAAAAAAGCGAATGCAAGCATCATCGCGGCATGAAGACACTCAAATTCATCGGCTCAAGCCTCGACGACCTACGCGCGATGCCGGCCGCCGTACGGCGTGCGCTGGGTGTCGAGCTGATGACCATCCAGTACGGTGGCGATCCAAGCGATTTCAAACCCATGAAAACGGTCGGCGCCGGCGCCTATGAAATTCGCTACCGAGGGGCCGACGGTGCCTTCCGGGTCATCTATGTCGCCAAGTTTGCTGAGGCCATCTTCGTTTTACACGCCTTCCAAAAGAAGACCCGGAAAACCGCCAAAGCCGATATCGATCTGGCGGCGCAACGCTACACACTGATTGGAGGATCGTCATGAGCACTCACGCGCCTTCCCTCCCACATGCCTCGAACACCGACCCCAAGGATCTCGACACCCGTATCATCGAGAGTAGCGGCAATGTGTTCACCGACCTCGGCTTCGATCCAGCCGAAGCCGAGGTGCTGAAACTGCGGGCCGAGGTGATGCTTCGCACTGCCGAACAGTTGAAAGCGCGTGGATGGACGCAGGCCGAGGCCGCGCGCCACCTCGGGATCACGCAACCGCGCGTCTCCCGACTGGTCAAGGGCAAGGTCGAAGACTTCAGTCTCGACATGCTGTTGACACTGGCGACGCGCGCCGGTCTTCGGCCTGAGCTGCGACTGTGAGTTCGATCATCGTCTCGAACGCCTGTTCGACCTTCTCGGTAAAATCCGCCTGCATCCGGACACACTCGACACCGGTCGCCGGCCGGACCTGTGCCAAAGCAAGCGGTGTGGCGGCCGACGGCAACCGGCGCCCTTGACGTCGACGTCCAGGCCGATTCGACCCGCGCCCGACATCCAGGCATGGCTACCGTCTAACCCTGTGTTGGGTGTACTATTTCGCCCTATTTTCCGTGGCACCCGAGCCCCGCCCCTGCCGACTCGTCGCGACATCCGCGACCGTGCCCGCTCAAACCATCAAGCAACCGAGGAATTTCCCGATGACGTCAACGGCCGACGCCCTGCAGCACCGTCTGTCCGAGCTCGAATCCCATCTGGAGCAAGAGAATCCTGTACTCCTGAGCGCGGTACAAAGTTTCCGGGTGCTCGACCGCGTGGCCTATCGCATGGGTCTAATGGAGCCGAATCAGTCCTTCGCGACCCAGATCCCCTGGTGGCCCCTGATCTCGGTCCTCGGCACCTTTTCGTCCGGCAAGTCGACCTTCATCAACTACTACCTGGGTCGCAAGCTCCAGCGCTCGGGCAATCAGGCCGTCGACGACCGCTTCACCGTCATCGTCTACAGCCCCGAGGACACCAGCCACACCCTGCCCGGCGTGGCGCTCGACTCCGATCCGCGCTTCCCCTTCTTCCGCATGTCGCACGCCATCGAGGAGGTCGCCGGCGGCGAAGGCAGCCGCATCGACACCTATCTCCAGCTCAAGACCTGCAACAGCGAGCGGCTGCGCGGCAAGATCATCATCGATTCGCCCGGATTCGACGCCGACGCCCAGCGCACCGGGGTGCTGCGCATCACGGATCACATGATCGATCTCTCGGATCTGGTGCTGGTGTTCTTCGACGCGCGCCATCCCGAGCCGGGCGCCATGCGCGACACCCTCAAGCATCTGGTCGCCGACACCATCAAGCGCGCCGACGCCGGCAAGTTCCTCTACATCCTCAACCAGATCGACTCGGCCGCCGGCGAGGACAACCCTGAGGACGTGGTCGCCGCCTGGCTGCGTTCCATCGGCGAGGCGGGCCTGACCGCCGGACGCTTCTACACCATCTATTGCCCCGAGGTGGCGATCCACATCCCCGACGAGCACAGGCGCAAGCGCTTCGAGAAGAAGCGCGACGAGGATCTCGGCGACATCTACCGGCGCATGGAGCATGTCGAGGTCGAGCGCGCCTATCGCATCATCGCCGCCCTGCGCAAGAGCGTGACCGAGTTCACCCGGGATTCCGTGCCCCTGCTCCAGGAGGCGATGCGCCGCTGGCGCCGACGTGCCCTGATCACGGACGCGGTGCTGTTGTTCGGAGCCGTCACCGGATTCATGACCTGGAGCCTCCAGGCCAACCAATGGCAGGGCATGACCTATCACGCCGAATGGCTGGATCTGGTCAAGAGCATCCCCTGGGGTGTGATGGGGCTGGAAGGCACCCTGCTGGCGCTGGTGATCCTGATCCACTTCGCGATCCGCCATCTGGCGGCACTCAGTCTGATGCACTGGTTGCGCAAGCGGGTCGAGAAAACCAATCCGCCCGGCAATGTCGTCGCGGCCTTCAGGAGCAACACCCGCTTCTGGCGGCCCATGATCCTGGGACGTCCGTTCGGCTGGGGCCGCAAGACGCGCATCGAGCTCGACGAGGTCTTGCAGAGCTGCGAGAGCTATATCCAGACCCTGAACGAGCGGTTCACCAACCCCAACCGCTTGCCCAAGAACTGACGGCAGAGCACACGCATGGCCAATTCCTCGTCCGAGACGCTCCCGATCCGTTCGATCGACGTCCCGCCGCACCCCCAGTGGCCGGCGTTGAGCGACGACGCGCGCGCCGATCTCCGATCGCGCATCCGTCGGCTGCTCAAGGAGCAAAACGCCGTCCTGGTCGCCCATTACTACACCGACCCCGAGCTCCAGTCGCTGGCCGAGGAGACGGGGGGATACGTCGCCGACTCGCTGGAGATGGCGCGTTTCGGCACCGAAACCGACGCCGAGACCCTGGTCGTCTGCGGTGTGCGCTTCATGGGCGAGACGGCCAAGATCCTCAACCCCGAGAAGCGGGTGCTGATGCCGGATCTGCGCGCGACCTGCTCGCTCGACGAGGGCTGTCCGGCCGACGAGTTCACCGCCTTCTGCGACGCCCATCCGGATCACACCGTCGTCGTCTATGCCAACACCAGCGCGGCGGTCAAGGCGCGCGCCGACTGGGTGGTCACCTCCAGCATCGCCCTGCCGGTGGTCGAGCATCTGGCCGCGCGCGGCGAGAAGATCCTCTGGGCACCCGACAAGCATCTCGGTCACTATGTCGAGCGCGTGACCGGGGCCGAGATGCTGCTCTGGAACGGCGCCTGCGTGGTGCACGAGGAGTTCAAGTCGTTCGCCCTGGAGCGGGTGCGCAAGCTGCATCCGGATGCGGCCGTGCTGGTGCATCCCGAATCGCCCGACGAGGTGGTCGATCAGGCCGACGTGGTCGGCTCGACCACCCAGTTGATCCGTGCGGTGGCCGAACTGCCGAACCGCGAGTTCATCGTCGCCACCGATGCCGGCATCTTCTGGAAGATGCGCCAGATCGCGCCGGACAAGATCCTCATCCCCGCCCCCACCGCCGGCGAGGGTGCGACCTGCGAGAGCTGCGCCCACTGTCCCTGGATGGCGATGAACGCGCTCCAGAATCTGAAACAGGTGCTGCTGACCGGCGATCAGGAGATTCGCATCGATCCGGCCATCCGTGCGCGTGCCGTCGTCTCCATCCAGCGGATGCTCGATTTCGCCCGCGAACGCGGCATCGGACGCCCGTCACGCACCTGATCCGGGTCCGCCCGGCGCACGAGACCGGCCGGGACGGCCTCGTGCGATCAATCGAGCACTATACATCCCGACCGGCTTTGCTTTAAGATCCATGACAATTGTCAATCAACACACCGCTCGATGAGCCTGACGCCCGTCCGAACGGTCGATACAGAGCGGCATCCTTGAGCCGCCGGCCTTTGGAGGATGTTTTCAATGTCGAAGCCCGAGGCTTCTTCGGCCAAGCGCTTTTCACTGCTCGCCCTGGGGTTGATGTTCGTCGGAGGCATCGCCTTCGTCTGGGCCGTCGATTTCGGCATCAAGGCCACCAATACCCTCGAATTCTGCACCTCCTGCCACACCATGCAGACCAATTTCGAGGAGTACAAGGAGTCGCTCCACTACAAGAACAACTCAGGCGTCCAGGCCGACTGCGCCGACTGCCATGTGCCCAAGGAACTCGGCCCTAAGCTCGTCACCAAGATCGTGGCCGCCAAGGATGTCTATCACGAGGTCATGGGCACCATCGACACGCCCGAGAAGTTCGAGGCCCGTCGCTGGTATCTGGCCAATCTGGTCTGGAAGCGCATGGAGGCCAGCGACTCGCGCGAATGCCGCAGCTGTCACGATTACGCCGACATGGATCTCTCCGAGCAGAGCCGCTCGGCGCGCAGTCGCCACTCGGCCGCGCAGGACAAGGGTCAGACCTGTATCGAGTGCCACAAGGGCGTGGTCCATCACGAGCCCATCGAGCCGGATGACGACGCCTCCTGATCCGGGAGTCGTTGCCCAAGCCAAGAGGCCGCCATGGACCCACATCGCACATTCCGCTTTCGCGCTCCGCTGCTCGTCTCCGCCCTGCTCCTGGCCGCTCCGGTCGTCTGGGCCGCCGAGACCGATCTGGAGACCGAGCTGCGCCTGACCGTCATGATCGGCGACGCCGAGACCGCCGCCACGCTGCTCGACCAGGGCGTGCCCGTCGACGCACCCAACCAGTTCGGCAAGACCGCGCTCATGTTCGCCGTCGAGGCCGACGACCTGGAGACGGTCGCCCTGCTGCTGAGCCGTGGCGCCGACGTCAACGCCCGCACCGTCGCCGGTTGCACGCCCCTGACCTTCGCCGCCGAGACCGGACACATCGGCATCAGCGCCCTGCTCCTGGAGCGCGGCGCCAATGTGCACGATCGCACCCGCTCCGGCTGGGATGCGCTCATGATCGCCTCGCGTCACGGCATCACCGACATGGTCGAGCAGTTGCTGTTCAAGGGCGCCGACCCCAAGGCCGCCGATCGCGATGGACGCACGGCGCTGATGCAGGCGGCGTCCAAGGGCGAGACCGGCGTGTTGCCGCTACTGGTCGAGGGCGGCGCGGATCTGGAGGCGCGCGACACGCAGGGCGCGACGGCGCTGCTCATCGCCGCCGATCAGGGGCATGTGGCCGTCGTCGAGACACTCGCCGGGCTGGGCGCCAAACTCGACGCCGTCGATGCGCTCGGTTCGACCGCACTCATCCTGGCCGTCGGTCATGGCCATGTCCCCATGGTCGAGCGTCTGCTCGCCCTGGGCGCCGACCCCAACCGGCAGGATCGGGAGGGCACCACGGCCCTGATGGAAGCGGTCGCCACCGATCACGCCGAGCTCATCGACCGGCTGATCGCCGCCGGCGCCCGGACCGATCTCAAGGACAACGCCGGCCGCACGGCCGCCGACATCGCCATTCAGATGAACCATCGGCAGGCGATCGCGCGTCTGGCACCGGAGACGTCCACGTCTCCCTGAACCACATCGGTCTGGAAATGACCTGTCTCTCGCAGGTACCCGATAGGTTCACGCGAAACTTCGGATCCAACCCATAACCTCATAACAAACACGGTTGAATCCCTGAATCAAACCAAGCAGGAGAGGAGCAACACCATGACCCCAAGCAACACGAGACTCACGCTCGCGGCCAGTGTGCTGGCGCTTGGACTCGCGTCCAACGCCGGGGCCGAACCCACCGCCGAGATGCTGGCCAACAACTGTGCCGGATGCCACGGCACCCATGGCAACAGCGTCGGCCCCGCCTCGCCCTCCATCGCCCAGATGGACCCGATCGTCTTCGTCGAGGTGATGGAAGACTTCAAGAGCGGCGAGATCCAGTCGACCATCATGGGCCGCATCGCCAAGGGCTACTCGACAGCGGACTTCGAGAAGATGGCCGGCTACTTCAAGCAGCAGACCTTCCAGCCCGCCAAACAGTCCTTCGACGCGGCGCTCGCCGACACAGGTGCCAAGCTGCACGAGAAATACTGCGAGAAGTGCCATGTCGAAGGCGGCAAACCGCTCGCCGACGAGGAGGACTACCACATCCTCGCCGGTCAGTGGACGCCGTACCTCCAGTACGCCATGTCGGACTTCCGCGAGGAGCGCCGCCCGATGGAGAAGAAGATGGCCAGTAAGCTCAGGGAGATGCTCAAGGCCGAGGGCGATGAAAGCCTCGATGCACTCTTTGCCTTCTACGCCAGCCAGCAATAATCGGGGGAGCCGGACATGACGTTGAACAGACGCGATTTCATCAAGACCTCGGGCGCTGCGATGGCGGCGGTCGGTATCCTGGGTTTCCCGCACATCGCCTTCGGCGCCGGGCGCAAGGTGGTGGTCGTCGGCGGCGGCACCGGCGGTGCGACGGCGGCCAAGTACATCAAGCTCGCCGACCCCAGCATCGAGGTTACGCTGATCGAGCCCGACAAGGACTACTACACCTGCTACATGAGCAACGAGGTCATCGGCGGCGACCGTCGGCTCGAATCGCTCAAGGTCGGCTATGACGGACTGCGGGCGCACGGCATCCAGGTGGTGCACGACAGCGCCACCGGCATCGATCCCGACAAGAAGGTGGTCAAGACCGCCGGCGGAGCCGAGTTCGGCTATGACCGCTGCGTGGTCGCTCCCGGCATCGAGCTGCTCTACGACAAGGTCGAGGGCTACAGCGAGGAGGCATCCACCAAACTGCCCCACGCCTGGAAGGCCGGCGAGCAGACCGCCATCCTGCGCCGGCAGCTCGAAGACATGAAGGACGGCGGAACCGTGGTCATTGCGCCCCCGCCCGCGCCCTTCCGCTGCCCGCCCGGACCCTACGAGCGCGCCAGCCAGATCGCCCATTATCTGAAGACCCACAAGCCCAAGTCGAAGATCCTCATCCTCGACGCCAGCCAGACCTTCTCCAAGCAGGCCCAGTTCACCAAGGGCTGGGAGCGGCTCTACGGCTTCGGCACCGAGAATGCTCTGATCAAATGGCAGCCTGGGCCGGATGCGGCCGTGGTCAAGGTCGATGGGACTGAGATGTCGGTCGAGACCAGTTTCGGCGACGCGGTCAAGGCCGATGTCATCAATCTCATCCCGCCGCAGCGCGCCGGCAAGATCGCCCAGATCGCCGGACTGACCAATGACGCCGGCTGGTGTCCGGTCGACATCAAGACCTTCGAGTCCACCCTCCACAAGGGCATCCATGTGATCGGCGACGCCTGTATCGCCGCGCCCATGCCCAAGTCGGGCTATTCGGCCAACAGCCAGGGCAAGGTCGCCGCCGCTGCGGTGGTCGCACTGCTCAAGGGCGAGGAGCCGGGCACGCCTTCCTATATCAACACCTGCTACTCGATCCTGGCCCCGGCCTATGGCATCTCGATCGCGGCTGTCTACCGCCCGAATGCCGATGGCTCGGCCATCGAGTCCGTGCCGGACTCGGGCGGCGTCACGCCGGTCGATGCGCCGGATTGGGTGCTGGAGCGCGAGGTGCAGTACGCCTATAGCTGGTACAACAACATCGTGCACGATACCTTCGGATAAGCACGAGAATGCAAGATCCCCGGATCTTGATTTCAAGGGGCCGACTGGCCCCTTTTTCATTGTGCGCTATCCTGAGTGCCGAACGATCCAGCGGGAGGCCCATCATGCCCTGTCAAACACGATCGAGTCGGATGGCGCGTGCCTGCTTGATGCTCGGCCTCGGCGCACTCGTCCCGGCCCATGCGACCGAATCGGAGGAAGCGGTCATGGCTGAACAACGTCATCGTCTGGTGGAGGAGATCCAGGCCGAGGTCCGTGCCGCGGCCCGCGAGCTGGGCTTCGACCGGCTCGATCCCAGGGTCGAGCAGGCACTGCGCACGGTGCCGCGCGAACGCTTCGTTCCGGAGTCGGAGCGAGCGCTCGCCTATGTCGACTCGCCGCTGCCGATCGGCGAGGGGCAGACCATCTCCCAACCCTATATCGTCGCCATCATGAGTCAGTTGCTCGACGTCGCTCCGGGCGATCGGGTCTATGAGCTGGGCACCGGGTCCGGCTATCAGGCCGCCGTGCTGGCCGCCATGGACGTCGAGGTCTATACGGTCGAGATCGTGCCCGAACTGGCCGAGCGGGCGGCGAAGACGTTGGCATCGCTGGGCTATGATCGGGTCCGGGTACGCGCCGGGGACGGCTGGCTCGGCTGGCCGGAGGCCGCACCCTTCGACGCCATCATCGTCACGGCGGCGGCGCCGCACATTCCGCGTCGGCTGGTCGACCAGCTCGCGCCCGATGGACGGCTGGTGATCCCCATGGGGGCGCCCGATCGCGTGCAATGGCTGGCGGTCTTCATGCGCGACAAAGGCGGCGAGCTGGTGCGGCGCGATCTGCTGCCGGTGCGTTTCGTGCCGGTCACGGGTGCGATGGAGCCTTGAGCGCTTCGCCGACGTTCGAGCCGGAACACAGGCGCTCGGCCGGCTTGCCCGATGCTCAGTGGATTCGCGATCGGCGCGAGTCGGCGCGTGCGCGTGGTCATCGTCTGACCCTATGGTTGCGCGGATCGCCCGCATGGACGGCGGACGGTGCGCGCCGGATCGTCGCGGCCCTGCCCGAACTCGATCGGGTCTGTCTCGCGGAGCGCCCGATCCTCGCCGAACCGAGCCGACCGCTGCGCTCGGCGACCCGTCTGCTTGGTCTAGATCTGGATCTCTTGATCCTTGACGTGCACGGTGGGTTCGATCCCGATGGGTTCGGTGCCGCCACGGGGGCGATTCGGGGCGGCGGGCTCTTGGTTCTGCTGACGCCGCCGGTCGCTGAGTGGTCGCGCCTGCCCGATCCGCAGGCCGAGCGGATTGCGGTCTGGCCATTCGAGCCGGCTGGATTGAGCCACCGTTTCATCGCGCGTCTCATCACCGTGCTGGAGTCTGACCCGACTGTCGTGCGTATCGACCAGGACGGCGCGGAGTCGATGACGGCATCGGTTGCCGGCGCCCGAGTCCCGAATACGCCCCCCTATGACCGGCATCGTCAATCGAAACACACTGACCCGGCCCATCCCTTCACACCCGATCAGGCCGAGGCCGTCGCGGCCATCCTCAAGACGGCGCATGGCCGCGCGCGACGTCCGCTGGTCCTGACCGCACATCGCGGGCGCGGCAAGAGTGCGGCACTCGGACTGGCCGCCGGTCGTCTCCTGCTCGAAGGCGGACGACGTCTGGTGGTGACGGCCCCCCGGCGCGAGGCGGTCGAGACGCTCTATCGTCATGCCGAGGCGGTCTTGATCGAGGCCGAACGGAGTGCCGGCCGGCCCCATGACGCCTCGACAGGACTCCAGTCGCTCGTCTTCCACTCACCGGCCGAACTCCTCGAACATGAACCCAAGGCCGATCTGCTCCTGGTCGACGAAGCGGCCGGTATCCCGGCCCCACTGCTGACGGCCCTGCTCGAACGCTATGGTCGCCTCGTCTTCGCGAGCACCGTGCATGGCTACGAAGGCACCGGACGCGGATTCGAGATCCGTTTCCGCGACACGCTGGATCGCCTGACACCCGACTGGCGTGCCCTCACCCTGGACACGCCCATCCGCTGGGCGGTCGATGATCCGCTCGAACGTCTGGTCTTCCACGCGCTCCTGCTGGATGCGGCTCCGGCGATCCCCGAGGCTGTCCTGGAAGCCGCCGGCGTCGATCCGGCCGGCCCGAACGCCCAGTGGCTCGACCGCGACGCCCTGCTCCGGGACGATTCCACCCTGCGCGAACTCTTCGGCTTGCTGGTGCTCGCCCACTATCAGACCCGGCCGCTGGATCTGCGGATGCTGCTCGACGGTCCCAATGTGCGCCTCCTGGTGTTGCGCCAGGCCGGGCACCTGGTCGGCACCCTGCTCGTCGCCGAGGAAGGCGGGATGGGTGATCCGGAACTGCGCGCGGCCATCTTTCGCGGCCGACGCCGACCGCGCGGCCATCTGTTGCCCCAGACACTCTCGGCCCATGCCGGCCTGCCGGAGGCGCCGAGCCGGCGCTATTGGCGCGTGATCCGGATCGTCGTGCATCCGGCCATGACGGGACAGGGCCTTGGGCGACGTCTGCTGAGCGGACTCGAACAGACCGCCCGCGCCGAGCGGATCGATCTTCTGGGGGCCGGCTTCGGGGCCACGACTGAGTTGCTGGAGTTCTGGCACGCCTGCGGCTTCGTGCCCGCACAGATCGGTACCAGTCGCAATGCGGCCAGTGGTGAGCACGCGGTCGTCGTGCTCCGGGCGATCTCGGAAGCGGGCGAACAGTTGCTCGAAGAGGCCCAACGACGCCTCACCGGCAGTCTACCGGTCTGGCTCGCCGGCCCACTGCGCGAACTCGATCCCGAGATCACCGCGACGCTCATCGCGATCCTGCCGACGCCGGAGGCAGTCGCATTCGCTCCGCACACCGCGTCAGGCGACTGGAGTTTCGAGCTGAACGCCTTCGTCACCGGATACCGGACGCTGGAAGCCAGTCTGCCGCTCCTGTCGACCCTGACCCATCGATACCTCGCCGACGCCCTGAGTACCGGGCGGATCGATCGACGCGAGTCCGCCCTGCTGGTCGCAGCCCTGCTGCAATATCATCCGCTCACTGGACTGGCGCGACGCTTTCGAGAACAGGGCCGTGAGGTACTGCTGGCTCGAATACGCGAAGTGTGCGGGCGGCTTCTCGCACGCGCCTCTGAAATCCGCCCATGAAAACGATGGAGGCAAGTCGAGCTTAAAATAAATCGATCCGCCCACCTTCAACCATCGGGAGCCGCGCATGAGCCAGGTTTCAGCGCAGGATGGCATCATCGTCGCCGTCATCGAACGTTTCGAGAAGTTCCGTCTGCCACGGGCGCTCGACATCAAGGCCAAGGTCGAGCGCCGAGCAGCGTTGAGTCGACCTCCGGCGCCGCCGTCTCGCTGAGTGGTACCGGGCCGGCTCCACGCTCGACAACCGCTTCAGATCGCCCCGCCGCTCATCCCATCGGCGATGACCGCGAGCCGATGCCAGGAATCGCCCGGCTCGACGCCCTTGATGGCGCGATCGACGCCGGCGCACTGAGACAGCAGTTCGCGTAGACGCCCCGGCGAGAGACGCCGCAACGCCCGCCCGATCGTCTCCTGCCGCATCCGGGGCACGCGATGTCTGGAGTAGACCTCGTCGAGCGAAGCCCGCCGCGCCACGGCACCCGCCGCTTCGGCCAGCATCCGCAGCTCGCGCGCCAGCACCCAGAGCACCAGCACATCGGCCGTCCCCTCGGCCCTGAGCACACTGAGCACACGCTGCACCCGTGCCCGATCTCCGTTCAGCGCCGCATCTGTCAGCGCAAAGAGATCGAACCGCGCACTGTCGGCCAGATTGCCGAGCAGGTCATCGAGTTCCAGCGGCCCCGGATCATGCAGCAGACGCAGTTTCTCGACCTCCTGCACCGCCGCCAGCAGATTGCCCTCGGAACGCTCGGCCAGCAGCGCCGCCACGCCCGCGCCCGGTTGAAAACCGACCGACTGCAACCGTTGCGCCAGCCAGCCTTCCAACTCACGTTCCTTCAACGGCCGGACCTCGATCACGGCCCCAATCGACTCGACCCGCTTGGCCCAGGCCGACTGCAATTCCTTGCGGTCCATGCCGGGCGCCAGGATCAGCAGCAGATCGTCCGCGCAGGGACGCTCGCAATAGGCGCGGATCGCCTCACTGCCCTCCTTGCCGACCTTGCCGTTGGCCACGCGCAACTCGATCAGTCGCCGTGACGAGAACAGCGACATCGTCTCCGCCACCGCCGCCAGCGCCCCCCACTTGAACTGACCCTCGGTGTCGAGGATCTCGCGCTCGTCGAACCCGGCGCGCCGCGCCGCCTCGCGCACCAGACGCGCCGCCTCGCCGAACTGATAGGGTTCGTCGCCGCAGATCAGGTAGACCGGCGCCGGCCCGGCCTTGAGCTTGGAGGCAAGCTCGTTGAAACGAATAGCCATGGTATATTTTCAGCCAACCAAAACCCGTCATCCCGTGGAGCACACTGGAACATGGTCGAGATCAAACATCGCGAAACCGGGGCGATCCTGGAAACGATCGCCGCCGATTCGTTCGTCGGCGCCGATCTGCGCGACATGCAACTGAGCGGCGCGGATCTGCGCGGGATGGATCTGAGCGGCGCCAACCTGACGTCGAGCGACCTCGACGGCGCCTGTCTGGCCGGCGCGCGTCTGGTCGATGCTATCCTGGTCGGCGTCCATCTGAAACAGGCCGATCTGAGCGAGGCCGATCTCACCCGCGCCCGGCTCGGTTCCGAGCATCCGGCGCGCTCGGCCATGCTCAATCACGCCAACCTCGCCGGCGCCCGACTGGCCCAGGCCGATCTGCGCGGCGTCGAGATCCGCTACGCCAACCTCCAGGGTGCGGACCTGAGTCACGCCGATCTGCGCGGGACGGATTTCCACGGCAGCGATCTGCGCTCGGTCAAGGCCACGAGCGCCCTCTTCATCCGCGCCAATCTGCGCGAGGCCGATCTCTCGGACGCCGATCTGCGCGACTGCCATCTCAACGACGCCAATCTGGTGCGCGCCAACCTGAGTCAGGCCGACCTGACCAGCACCAGACCCGACGGCTTCACCGTCATCAATCTGGCCAATCTGGAAGGGGCGAATCTCAATGGTGCCCGTTTGCGCGGTGTCCTGGCTCAGGATACCAACTTCCGCCACGCCAATCTCACCAACGTCGACCTGACCAACGCCAGCCTCGGCGGCTCCATCCTGCATCGGGCCGATCTGACCAATGCCGATTTCTCGGGCGTCGAGCTGGCCAGCGTCACCCTGGAGTTCGCCAATGTCTCCAAGGCGCGCAACGCCCAGGTGCCGAGCTACAAGCAGAATCTGCGCTAGCGCCCGTCTCACCTGCGATATCGGGCCGGATGACGACGGATCGTCGCAAATCGATCGATCAGCGTTGACTGTGCAGACGATTCATCGCCAGTTGGAATCGACCCTCGACGAGTTCGGACAGCCGCTGATCGGCCTCGTCGAGTGACTCACGGATACGCGACTCGTCGTCGCGCGAGGGACGGCCCAAGACATAGCCCGTCACCAGGGTGCGGTCGCCCGGATGGGCGATGCCGATACGCAGACGCCAGAACTCGCGTGAGCCCAGCGCCGAGATGCTGTCGCGCAGACCATTGTGGCCCGCGTGTCCCCCGCCCTGCTTGATGCGCGTCACACCGACCGGCAGGTCGAGTTCGTCATGCGCGATCAGGATGCGTTCGGGGGGGATGTCGAAATAACGCGCCACGGCCACGACCGATTGGCCGCTGCGGTTCATATAGGTGGAAGGCTTGAGCAGACGCACGTCCTGACCGGCGATGCGCACGCGCGCCAGTTCGCCGAGGAACTTCGGCTCGGCGCGGAAGGACGCGCCCTGGGCGCGCGCGATGGACTCGACCCACCAGAAGCCGACGTTGTGGCGCGTCGCCTCGTATTGGGCGCCTGGATTGCCCAGACCCACGATCAGTTGAATACCGGCATCCGACATGGTCGCTCGTGTCGATCGTCGGCGCCCGCACCCGGCTCCCGGACCCAAGCCGGGGAGCCGGCGCGAGCGCCTCGCCTAAGGGATGGCTCGCCGAGAGGGAGCGCGGCCCGATCAGGCCGCCTCGCCCTCGGTCTCTTCGCCGCCGCGCGCGCCGTGGATCACGACCACGGGCTCGTCCGGATCGGGTGCATGCGCCAGGGCGACGCCCTCGGGCAGCACGAGTTCGGACAGATGCACGATCGAGCCGATCTCCATCTCGGCCATGTCGACGCCGATGAATTCGGGCAGATCCTGGGGCAGACAGACGATCTCGACTTCGGTGATGGTGTGGGAGGCCACACCGCCCATCTTGATGCCCTTGCAGGTGTCTTCGTTCAGGAAGTGCAGCGGCACCACCATCTTTAGCTTCTCATCCTGCGAGACGCGCATGAAGTCGACGTGCAGGATGAAGGGCTTGGCCGGATGGCGCTGCATGTCCTTGAGCACGACCTTGGTCACTTCATCGCCGACCTTCAGGTCGAGCACGTGCGAATAGAAGGCCTCGTGCTCCAAGTGCTTGAGCAGCTCGTTGTGCGACACCGACACCATCTCGGGATCCTGGTGCGCGCCATAGACGATGGCCGGAACCAGCCCGGTCCGGCGCAGGCGGCGGCTCGCACCCGTCCCAGTGCCGGTACGCGGCTGTGCATTGACTTCGAAACTCACGCTCATCGGCGTTCTCCGTTCATTTGGATCGTGATAAACGAAGCGCCGGAATCCCGCGACCAGGATCCCGGCGCTCTTGGAGTGCGAGCCCGGACGGCCCGCGAATAGGGTGTGACTCAGTCCACGAACAGCGAGCTGACCGACTCCTCGTTCGAGATGCGGCGCATGGTCTCGGCCAGCAGCTCGCCGATGCTCAACTGACGGATCTTGCCGCTGGCGCGTGCCGCCTCGGTCAAGGGAATGGTATTGGTGACCACCAGCTCGTCGAGCACCGAATTGGAGATATTGTCGACCGCCGGCCCCGAGAGCACCGGATGGGTGCAGTAGGCCACCACCTTGCTCGCACCATGCGCCTTGAGCGCCTCGGCGGCGCGGCAGAGCGTGCCGGCGGTGTCGACCAGATCGTCGACCAGCACGCAGGAACGCCCCTCGACGTCACCGATGATGTTCATCACCTGGGCTTCGTTCGCACGCGGGCGGCGCTTGTCGATGATCGCCAGATCCGCGTCGTCGAGCCGCTTGGCCAGCGCACGCGCGCGCACCACACCACCGACGTCGGGTGAGACCACCATGAGATCGTCGTGCGTCTGGCGCCAGATGTCGCCGAGCAGGATGGGCGAGGCGTAGACGTTGTCGACCGGGATGTCGAAGAAACCCTGGATCTGGTCGGCGTGCAGATCGACCGTCAGCACGCGGTCGGCGCCCGACTTGCTGATCATCTTGGCCACCAGACGCGCCGTGATCGGCACGCGCGCCGAGCGCGGACGCCGGTCCTGACGCGCATAGCCGAAATAGGGCACGACCGCCGTGATGCGCTTGGCCGAGGCCCAGCGCAGGGCGTCGATCATCACCAGCAGTTCCATCAGGTTGTCGTTGGTCGGCGCACAGGTCGGCTGGACCACGAAGACGTCGCGACCACGGACGTTCTCCTGGATCTCGGCCATGACCTCGCCGTCGCTGAACTGGCCGACGACGGCCTTGCCGAGCGATAGACTGAGATGACCGGCGATTTCGGCCGACAGCCCCGGGTTGGCGTTCCCGGAGAAGACCATGAGTTGGCTTGCAGGCACGGGTGGATTCCTGTCTGCGCGAATGCGAGAAAAAACCGGAAAATGGCTGGGGTGCCAGGATTCGAACCTGGGAATGCCGGGATCAAAACCCGGTGCCTTACCGCTTGGCGACACCCCAAAGGAAATGGACGCTGGCGATGGATGCTCAGTCTCGATCCAGGCGATCGAGCAAGGGCGAGCGATTGAGCCCCCTGGACACGAAGCCGCGCATCCGCACCGGTGCTCGACTCAGGGCTTCAAGGGCGCTTGATTCGTCGTCGAAGACGGCGAATACGCAGGCTCCCGTGCCCGTCAGACGACCACCACCCCAAGCGGAGAGCCAATCGAGCGCCGATTCGACTTCGGGATAGTCGCGCCGGACGACCGGCAGACAGTCGTTCGTGACATCCCCGCTCAGAAAGTCCGCTAGTGTGATGGGTCGCGAGTCGCGTGTCAATTCCGGATGACGAAAAACATCGCGCGTCGACACCGAACAGGGCGGTACCAGCACCAGATACCAGGGTTCGGGCAGATCGACCGGCTCCAGCCGCTCGCCGACGCCCTCGCCCCAGGCCGCGCGTCCGCGCACGAAGACGGGCACGTCGGCCCCGAGCGGCAGTGCGAGGGCCGACAGTGCCTCCTCGTCGAGTCCGGTGCCCCAGAGCCGGTTCAGGGCGACCAGAGTGGTGGCGGCATCCGAGCTGCCGCCGCCCAGGCCGCCGCCCATGGGCAGGTTCTTCTCACAGCGGATGTCGACCCCGAGCCGGCAGCCGGTGGCGTGCTGGAGTGCGCGTGCCGCCCGCACGGTCAGATCGTCGTCCTCGGCCACGCCCGCGAGCGCATCGACCCGGCGCACGGCACCGTCCTCGCGCAGGTCGAACCACAGCCGGTCGCCCTGTTCGATGAACTGGAAGACGGTCTGGAGTTCGTGATAGCCGTCGGGACGGCGCCCGACGACACGCAGCATCAGGTTGAGCTTGGCCGGCGCCGGCCAGGCACGCGCGCGATCGCGGTCGATCATGTCAGCCGTTTCACTCATTCGGGTTCGATTCGGGATTCAGTCCGAGGCCGTGCCCTGGCCCGAGGACTCGCTCCGGGAGAGCCGGTGCCGACCGACGACCTCCTGCAGATAGGCGTGATCCGGATGGGTCTCGACGGCCTTGTCCCACACGGCCCAGGCCTCGGCACGCCGCCCCAGCGCCCAGAGTACCTCGCCGAGATGGGCCGCGATCTCGCCATCATCGAGCCGGTCGTTGGCCTGCTGGAGATACTCCAGCGCCAGTTGCAGATCGCCGAGACGATAATGGACCCAGCCCAGACTGTCGAGGATCGCCGGTTCCTCGGGTTTGAGCGCGTGGGCGCGTTCGATGAGTTCGAGCGCCTCCTCGAACCTGTCGGTCTGGTCGGCGAGCGTGTAACCGAGCGCGTTCAGAGCATCGGCGTGCTCGGGGTCGGCCTCGATGATCCGGCGCAGGTCGCGCTCGCCGAGTTCGATCCGGCCGAGCTTCATGGCGTGCAGACCGCGCGCGTAGAGCAGGGTATCGTCGTCCGGAAAGGCGGCGAGCGCCTCGTCGTAGACGGCCCGGGCCTCGTCCGGCCGCTGCACCTCGTCGAGGATCTCGGCCTCGACCATGAACAGCGGAATGGCATTGTCCGGATCCTGATCGCGCATCCGTTGCAGGATCTCACGCGCCTGCGTCACCTCGCCGCGCTTGGCGCGCAGAAAGGCGATGCGTATCCGGGCATCACTGCCGCTCGCTCCGCTCACCTTGCCGTACCAGTCGAGCGCGGTCGCGACATCCTCGGCACGCTCGGCGGTCTGGCCCAGATAGAAGGCCGCCTCGTCCTGACGCTGACCGGTCTCGTAGAGCCGCCCGAAGTGCAGCCGGGCCCCGGCCAGATCCTCCAACTGGAGCGAGAGGATACCGACAGCGAAGAGCACGTCCGGATCCTTGGGATACTCACGCAGCATCCGTTCGAAGACTTCACGCGCGGTCGAGAATTCTCGCTCGTCGACCAGCAACCGGCCATAGAGCATCTTGAGCGCCCGGTCGCCGGGATTCGCTTCGACGAACGACTCCAACAGGGCGCGTGCCTGCGAATCCTTGTCATCCGAGAGCAGCAGGCGCACCAGGAACAACCGGGGCGCGTTCCAGTCCGGGCGCAGATCCATGGCGCGCCGTGCCGCGCGCTCGGCGACTTCGGGCTGCGAGAGGCTGGCCGCGAGCATGGCCAGCGCCTGATGGGCGTCCGCACTCTCCGGGAAGCGCTCGACCAGTGACTCCATCAGCGCGAGGCGCTCTTCCGGGGTCGGCAGCCGCTCCAGGATGGCCGCCGCCTTGGCGAAGGCCGTCTCACCGCCCTCCCCCGACAGCTCGACCAGACGTTGGAGATGGATCAGGGCGCCCTCGCGATCCTCGGCCTTGATCCGCAGGAAGGCCGCCACCTGATGGGCGTCCGGCGCATTGGGCGCGAGTGTGAGCCACAGCATCATGGCCTCGCCGGCGGCGGCATCGTCCTCGGCGCTGATGGCCGCACGCACCGCCAGTTCGGCCAGCTCGGGCGCGCGGGTCAGCTCGGCGGCCTTGAGATAATGGGTGAAGGCCAGACGCATGTCGCCCCGGCGTCCCGCGACCTCAGCGACCAGGATATGGTAAACCTGATCCGGCGTCAGCCCGGCGATGGGCTTGGGCGCGGTCGGTTTGCTCACGACCGGCGGACTCGTGGTAGCCGACACCGGCGGCTCAGGGAGGGCCGGGACGGCGCCCACCTGGAACCACAGAGCCAGACCGAGCAAGACAGAGGTGGACGGAAAGCGCTGAACGGTCATGTTGAATCGTCCTAAGGATGAGCAACGGGCGGGCGGCATCGCCGTTGCGGGGGCGGAAGTATAGCCAACCGGCGGGCACGGACTGAAGCACCCCGCACGGGCATCATTTCGACAAAAAAATTGGTAACATTGCGCCGCGTCTCACCATCCCAACATCAGAGCGACACGAATTCAATATGAAGCTGCTTGTCCTCGGACTCAACCACAAGACCGCTCCGGTCGACATCCGTGAGCGACTGGCCTTCGGTCCGGACATCATCGCCGGTGCGTTGCGTGACTTGACCGGGTGCGATGGCGTCCTCGAGGGGGTCATCCTCTCGACCTGCAACCGTACCGAACTCTATTGTGCCGTCCAGGACGGCGCAGAGGAAACGCTGCGGCGCTGGCTGAGCGGATTCCACGGCATCGAGCACGAACGGATCGACCCCTTCCTCTATGCCCATGCCGATCGTGATGCCGTCGTCCATCTGCTGCGCGTCTCCAGCGGACTGGATTCGCTGGTGCTCGGCGAGCCGCAGATCCTCGGCCAGGTCAAGACCGCCTATCAGACCGCCAGCGACTGTTCGGCCACCGGTAAGCTGCTGGGCCGGCTGTTCCAGCATACCTTCTCGGTGGCCAAGACGGTGCGCACCGAGACGGCGATCGGTTCCAACCCGGTGTCCGTGGCCTTCGCCGCCGTCAATCTGGCGCGCCAGATCTTCTCGGATCTCTCCAAGCAGACCGCGCTCCTGATCGGTGCCGGCGAGACCATCGAGCTGGCCGCGCGCCATCTGCATCACAACGGCGTCGGGCGCATCATCGTCGCCAACCGCACGGTCGAGCGCGCGCATGATCTGGCGGCCCAGTTCGAGGGCTTCGCCATCTCGCTGACCGAGATCGCCAACCATCTGCCCGAGGCCGACATCGTCATCGCCTCCACCGCCAGCCCGTTGCCGGTGCTCGGCAAGGGTACGGTCGAGCGCGCACTCAAGAAGCGCAAGCACCGGCCCATCTTCATGGTCGACATCGCGGTACCGCGCGACATCGAGCCGGAAGTCGGCGAGCTGAGCGACGTCTATCTCTATACGGTCGACGATCTGAAGGGCGTCATCGATGAGAGTCTGCGCTCGCGTCAGGCCGCTGCCGTGCAGGCCGAGGAGATCATCGATTTCCACTCCGGCGAGTTCATGGCCTGGCTGCGTTCGCTCGATGCCGCCGGTCTGATCCAGGACTACCGTCAGCGTTCCGAGGAACTGCGCGACGAGGTGCTCGCCCGCGCGCGTCGCCAGCTCGAAGCCGGCAAGCCTCCGCTCGAGGTGCTCAACTTCCTCGCTCATACACTGACCAACAAGCTGCTGCACGCGCCCAGCTCGCGACTGCGTCAGGCCGCGCGTGACGGGGATGCCGTCATCCTGGAAGCGGCCAACGAGCTGTTCCAACTGGCTCCTGAGCGGTCGCAGTCCAACGTATGACCCCATCGATTCGCGCCAAGCTGGAGCGCATCGCCGAGCGTTTCGGCGAGGTCATGGCGCTCCTGGCCGAGCCTGGAACTCAGTCCGACCAGGGGCGTTTTCGCGATCTCAGTCGCGAGTATGCTCAGCTCCAGCCGCTGATGGAGTGCTACGAACGCTATCGGGACGCCGAGCGCGATCTGGCCGCTGCCGAAGAGCTACTGGCCGATGCCGAGATGGCCGCGCTCGCCAGAGATGAGATCGAGACCGCGCGCGGACGTCTGGACGTGCTCGAACCCGAGTTGCAAACGCTCCTCATCCCGCCGGATCCCAACGATCAATGCAATGCCTTCCTCGAAATCCGCGCCGGGACGGGTGGAGCCGAGGCGGCGCTGTTCGCCGGCGATCTGATGCGCATGTACATGCGTTACGCGGAACTGCTCGGCTGGCGCACCGAACAGGTCTCGGCCAGCGAGGGCGAGCTGGGGGGATATAAGGAGGTCGTGATCCGGGTCAGCGGTAGCGGGGTCTATTCGCGGCTGAAGTTCGAGCCGGGCGCGCATCGCGTCCAGCGCGTGCCCGAGACCGAGTCCCAGGGCCGTATCCATACCTCGGCCTGTACCGTCGCCGTGCTGCCCGAGGCCGAATCGATCGACGCCATCGACATCAACCCCAACGATCTGCGCATCGACACCTATCGCTCATCCGGCGCCGGCGGTCAGCACGTCAACAAGACCGATTCGGCGATCCGCATCACGCATCTGCCCTCTGGCCTCGTCGTCGAGTGTCAGGAAGAGCGCTCGCAGCACAAGAACCGCGCCAAGGCCATGGCCCTGCTGCACGCCAAGCTGCTCGCCGGTGCGCGCGAGACGCAGGCCGGCGAGCAGTCCGAGTCGCGCAGGCTCCAGGTCGGTAGTGGGGATCGTTCCGAGCGCATCCGCACCTACAACTTCCCGCAGAACCGGCTGACCGATCATCGTATCAACCTCACGCTCTACAAGCTCGACGAGGTGATGACCGGGCAGCTCGATCAGGTCATAGATCCCCTGCTGGCCGAATATCGTGCCGAACAGCTCGCGGCCATGATGGCGGGCTGAGGGCGTTCCCTACAACTGGACCAGGATCTCCGAGTCGACCGGCAGCACGTCGACCTGTGCCCCCGAGGCGATGAGCTGCTCGGTCTCCATGACCTCCATCACCGCGTTCAGCACCTCGGGATCCTGCCGGGCGATGGCGTTGAGCGCCTCACCGACGATCGCCGGACGCGCGGCGGCGGCCTCGGCCATCTTCTGCGACACCTTATAGGCGGTCTCGCTCTTGATCAGACCGACGCGGTTCTCGCCGTCCTGCTTCATGGCGCTCGTGACCTGCACCAGCCGCTTGACCACCTTGTCGGTGATGTTGTCGACCATCTGGCGGTCGGTGAAAGCGACCTTGCGGATATAGACCGAGCCGAGCGCATAGCCCCATTGCTCCGAGAGCGGCGAGACGGCGGCGCGCACCCGGCGACTGAGCAGATGGCGGTCCTCCAGCATCTTGTCCATCTCCAGATTGCTCAGGGTCGAGATGGTCGAGCTGGCGACATTGGCCTGGAGTGAGCCTTCGGGATTGGCGTTGCTGAAGAGATAGGCGACCGGATCGCTGACCTGCATCTCGTACCAGATGCCGACGCCCATGGGCGTGCCCTCCTCCGAGTTGACCATCTGATCGCGCAGATAGTGCTGACGCAGACAGGTCGGCACCTTGTAGAGCTTGCCGAAGAAGGGCACCAGTAGCGCCTTGACGCCGAAATAGCCGAGCGGAAAGCGCAGACCCGGTTCGTCGAGCGTACCGAGCACCTTGCCGAACAGGGTGAACACCTGTGCCTCGCGCTCGCGCACGATGGCATAGAGTCCGAGTGCACGTGCGATGGCGAGCAGGATCGGGATATAGAGCACGCCGATCACGAAGGCGAAGATGGGACCGAACGAGAAATCGAAGAACATGACGAGGGCCTCCGGGGTCGCGTTACTTGGGTGCGGCAGTCTGCACGATGCGCGTGGCGCGACCGAGCAGGGGTACCCGGAGATTGCGGATGTAAGTCCGCAGCGCGCCCGGTCCGCCAGTGGCCTTGATGCGGGCGAGCGTATCGGCCAGTTCCTTCAGGGGCGCGACCTCGGCCTGGGCGTTGTTGCGCGCGATCTCGACGGCACGCTTGCTCATGGTGATCTGCTGTTCGGCATCGGCGCGCGCGGTCGAGATGTCGGCGGCGACCTGATTGCGCGTGGTGTTGATGGCCGAGAGCGCGCGGTCGACCTCGGGCGGCGGGTCGATCTGGGTGATGAGCGCGGCGTCGAGTTCGATGCCGTAGCGTGCGCCGGTCGAGCGGCACTGCTGCTCCATGTAGTCGTTCAGGAGCGGCAGGTTCTTGCGCAGGTCGTTGATGGAGACGCCCTCGGAGAGTTCGGCCGCCGCGCTGCCGGTGCTCAGTTCGGTGTCGCCGACCAGGTTCTGGCCCTTGGGATCGACGAAGTTGGCGATGCGCTCGCGCAGCACCGAGATGAAATAGCCCATGACGTGCTCCAGCGGCTTGTCGACGCCGAAGAAATAGGCATAGAGGTTGTTCTCGCAGACGCGGAAGCGGATCTGACCGCCGACGCCCGTGGTGAGGTTGTCCTTGGTGACGGCCTCGATGGTGTGCTGGGACTTGGTCGGATCCCAGGTCAGGTCGATGGCCTCGGTGACGACCCGGACCTTGTGCACCTCCTGCCAGGGCCATTTGAAGTAGGGTCCGCCGGGACCGATGACCTGGAGACGCGGGAAGCGGTAGCGTTGCTTCTCCTCATCGGTGAGCGAGTCGTCCTCGACCATGAGGCGCCCGATCCGCTGGGCGCGTCCGAACGAGGTGATGATGGCCCGTTCATCGGGCTTGACGGTGTAGAAGGCGCGGATGAGGACCGTGTAGACGACGAAGACGAGCATGCCGAGCAGAAAGGCTGTGACCTGCATAGCTGACTCCCGTTGAGTGATTGGCGAGAGTCAGCATAGGCCATGCGTGCGCGTCCTGTCTCGGCGCGTCAGTCCGACTTGAACCCGGCGGCGCGGTGGCTGCCGTCGCAGAACGGCTTGTTCTTCGATGCCCCGCAGCGACAGAGTGCGGTCTGCGTCCCATGCCAGGCCTCGCGCCCGGAGCCGGCGATCAGGGTCAGATTGCCTTCGAGCTTGAGCGGACCGTCGGGCATCACCCGCACCTTCAGCGGACCGCCGCGATCGCTCAGTCCGGGGCCGCGTGAGCCGATCGCGCCGCCGTCCTCGAACCGCGCCTCGGCATGGCTGTTGTCGCAGAACGGCTTGTTCTTGGACGCCCCGCAGCGACAGAGCGCCACGCGCCGACTCACGCCCGGCATGTCGTCCGGCGCACCTTCGAGCTCCAGATCACCGCTGAGATAGAGCGGACCATTGTTGGCGACCATGACCCGATTCTCGCCCGGAGCCGGTTCAGGCTCGCCGGTCTTGTCTCGATAACTCAGGGCGCCGGTCGGACAGCGCTCGACCACTTCGCGCACTTCCGCGCGCGACACGGCATCGGGCCGGCACCAGGGCTCGCGCCCGCCGACGAACAGCTCGCCCTCGGCCTTGCCGCACTCACCGAGATGGATACAGAGTCGCCCATCCCAACTGACGTCGATCTCCCGGCCCTCGAAGACGGTGATTGGCTCATTGCTCATTGGCTATCCCCTGGTGATTCCGTGATGATGGTGGATGGTAGGGCCGTGAACTCACGATCGAAAGGCGTCACGACACATGGCCCGGCCAGTCCGGACATGGGGCGAGTCCCGGATGAATCCAAGACGAGCGACCCTAGGATTCAGGGCCGCTGCGACCCCAGAGTGCCGATCGAGAAGGGTCCGGGTTCGAGCGCGTCGGTCAGTTCGGCGATCTCCAGCAGCGCCCGCTGATCGAGCACGCTCACCAGCGTGCCGTCCATACGGATGATACCCTGGTCACTGAGCGACTTGATGACACGCGAGAAGGTCTCGGGCTGCACCGACAACCGCGAGGCCAGCACCCCCTTGCGCACGTCGAGTTCGAGCGACCGCGCGCCCGGCGGCAGATGCGAAGCGAGATAACGGGCGACACGACTGGTCGCGGTGTGCAGCGTCAGGTCGTCGATCTCGCCGATGAGACCGCGCAGACGCTGGCTCAGGGCACCGAGCAGCACGAAGCAGGTGTCGACCGACTCGCGCAGCATGGCGGCGAAATCCGCCGTATCGATGGCGATCAGCTCCGAGTCGGCGAGCGCCGCCGCGCAGACCGGATAGCGGGGCGCATTGAGGAACATCAGCGCCTCGGCGAAGGTCTGGCCGGGACTGACGATCTCGATGACCTTCTCGGCGCCCTCGGGCGAGAGCCGGAACAGCCGCATCCGGCCCGAGAGCAGGAGATAGAAGCGCGTGGCCGGATCGCCCTGGCTGAAGAGCAGTTGCTCGGCGTTCAGCTTGACGCGGCTCGCGTGCCGGGCGACCCGCTGGAGCTGGGTCGCTTCGAGACGCGAGAGCAGGGGCGCACGGCGCAGTTCATCGATCATACGAGCGGTTCCAAGCGCTGGAGTGTCTGGGTGACGATGGCCGGACGACCGAATCGCCCATGACGCTCGACACCAAACGCCGCTCGCCGACCCTCGCCTCAATCCGGCTGATGATACCCCAGGATGCGCTCGACCTCGTTCTTGGAGCCGAGGATCACGGGCACGCGCTGGTGCAGGGATTCGGGCTGGAGTTCGAGGATGCGCTCGCGGCCGGTGATCGAGCCGCCGCCGGCCTGTTCGACGATGAAGGACATGGGATTGGCCTCATAGAGCAGACGCAGCTTGCCGCCCTGCCCCTTGGCCTGCATCTTCGAGTCCATCGGATACATGAAGACGCCGCCGCGGGTCAGGATGCGATGCACCTCGGCGACCATGGAGGCGATCCAGCGCATGTTGAAATCCTCGCCGCGCGGGCCTTCCTTGCCGTCCAGACACTCCTGCACATAGCGGCGCACCGGCGGCTCCCAGAAACGCATGTTGGACATGTTGATCGCGAACTCGCGCGTGTCGGCCGGGATCCGCATCCGGGGATGGGTGAGGATGAACTCGCCGATGTTCTGATCGAGCGTGAAGCCGTTGACCCCGTTGCCCGTGGTCAGGACCATCATGGTCGAGGGACCGTAGAGGGCGTAACCGGCCGCGACCTGCTGGGTACCGGCCTGGAGGAAGTCGCGCTCGGTCGGCTCGGCCCCGCCGCCCGGACAGCGCAGGATCGAGAAGATGGTGCCGACCGAGACATTGACGTCGATGTTGGAGGAGCCGTCGAGCGGGTCGAAGGTCAGCAGATACTTGCCGCGCGGATACTGCTTGGGGATAGAGTAGATCTCGTCCATCTCCTCCGAGGCCATGGCCGCCAGGTGTCCGGCCCACTCGTTGGACTTGATGAAGACCTCGTTGGAGAGCACGTCGAGCTTCTTCTGAGTCTCACCCTGAACGTTCTCGGTGTCGGCGCTGCCCAGGACGCCGACCAGGGCGCCGTGGTTGACCAGGTGGCTGATGACCTTGCAGGCCGTGACCACGTCGTTGAGCAGCGAGGTGAAGTCGCCGGTGGCGCCGGCGATGTGGCGCTGCTCCTCGATGATGAACTGGGTGATGCTGGTACCGTTGTGCATACTGCTCCTCGTCTCGAATTCAATCCGAAGTATTGTTTTGTCGGTGACGCAGTATAAGGCCCTTGGCGGCCGGACAGAACCCCGGACGTGACCCTTGGCGGACGGTGCGCGCCGACCCGGCAGGTCGGGAAAACCCGTGCAGTCACCGAGACGATCCTTATGGCTATACTAGGCGCCCGTTGCGCGTGAACGAGACGAGCATCCGATCGCCGGTCGCCCTCCACGTCTCGCCATGGGTCGCCCTCTTCCCAATCCATGTCACTGCCTGCCACGATGCCCGATCACGACGAACACCACGCGCGAAACGATACGGTCGATCTCGACGTCTGGCGCGGCAGCGAGCACTCCATGGCGCTCTACGCGGACATCTTCGCGGCCCTGCCCGATCCCATCGCCCTAGTCGACCGCGGCTGCCGGCTGCTGGCGGCCAACCCGGCCTTTCTCGCCGCCATCGCCCTTGAACCGGGCGCATCGACCGGACGCCCCTTCATGGAACTGTGCGGGGCAAGTGCGTTGACGACCCTGGTCTACCGCCATCTCGGAACCTGTCTGGATCAGGAGCAAGCCATCGTCGAGGATTGGCTCGAAACCACCGACAGCGGTATCCGGCGCGAGCATGAGGTCCGATTGCGTCCGTGTCGCGACGCTCAGGGCGGCGTCGGCGGGATCGTCATCGAGTTACGCGACGTGACGGCCATACGCGAGGCCGAGCGCCGGTTGCTGCAATCGGCCGCCGTCTATGCGGCCACTTCGGAGGGTGTCCTGATCACGGACCCCGAGGGCATCGTGGTCGCGGTCAACGCCGCCTTCACCCAGATCACCGGCTATTCGGAAGCCGAGATCCTGGGCCGTAAGCCGAGCCTGCTCAACGCGCAATGGCACAGCCGGGGATTCTTCGTCAGCCTGTGGCGACGCCTGCTCAGACAGGGCTCCTGGCAGGGCGAGATCTGGAACAGGCGCAAGAACGGCGAGATCTACCGTCAGCGCCTGACCATCCGGCGCGTACTCGACCCGCGCGGCAAACCGGTCAACTTCGTCGGTCTCTTCGCCGAGCGCACGGCCTCCTCCAGCACGCCGCGGCTGGCCGAACACCTCATCCACTACGATGCCCTGACCAAGCTGCCCAACCGTCTGCTGTTCGAGTCGCGCCTGGATCATGCCATCGAACTCGGTCGGCGCAAGGAGTCGCCCCTGGCGCTGTTCATCGTCGATCTGGATCATTTCTCGCACATCAACGCCAGTCTCGGTTATCAGATCGGCGACGATCTGTTGCGCGCCATCGGACTCAGGCTGCGTGAGACGATCCGTCCATCCGACACCCTGGCCCGATTGCGCGCCGATCAGTTCGCGCTCCTGTTCGAGGAGATCGATGAGACCGAGGAGGTGGTACTCATCGCCAACCGGCTCAAGATGCTCATGAGCGCGCCCGTTTGGATCCGCGGCCATCAACTGCACGTCAATCTCAGCATCGGCATCGCCGTGAGCACAGAACTGCGCGAGGATCGTCGGGCGCTCATGGCCAATGCCGAATCCGCGCTCAGACAGGTCAAGCGCCAGGGACGCAATGGCTTCAAGATCCTGGCGAGCGCGCCGGATCAGGTCGCGCGCGAGCACCAGCGCCTGCTCGACCGGCTGCGCGCGGCACTGGGCACGCCCGAGCTCCAGCTCCATTACCGCCCCGGCATGGACATGAGCACGGAGACCTTCGATTCGGTCACGGTCTCCATCCATTGGGAGTCGCCCGAGCTGGGCGTGATCACACAGGAACGGCTGCTCCCGCTGGCCGAGGAGAGCGGGCTGATCCTGGAG
The DNA here is from genome assembly GCF_018409545.1 of Allochromatium tepidum. GTDB lineage: Bacteria > Pseudomonadota > Gammaproteobacteria > Chromatiales > Chromatiaceae > Thermochromatium > Thermochromatium tepidum_A. The sequence goes on from NZ_AP024563.1 coordinate 2,476,769, forward strand.
TTGGGTGACTGGATGCTCACCCAGGCCTGCCGGCAGCTCCAGGACTGGATCGACCGCAGGCTGAAGATCAAGCGCCTCGTCGTCGAGATCGGCGAGGTGCAGCTCACGCGCGGGGATCTGGCACGGACGCTGGCCCAGCGCCTGGAGGACTATCCGGCGGCCGCCACGCGCCTGGATCTGGAGTTCAGCGAGCGCCTGCTCGTCAAGCATCGCGAACAGATCGCCGAGGTCTTCCAGGGGTTGAACGAGCTGGGCGTCGGGATCTGTCTGGGGGAGGTCGGCATCGGCTGGACCGCGCCGGCGGTGCTGCAACGGCTCCCGATCCGCACGCTCAAGATCCATTCGAGCTTCATCGAGGCCCTGCCCGATGCCCATCACGAGCTGGCCGTGGTCGAGGCGCTGATCGCCATGGCGCAGGCGCTGGGGCTGGAGATCCGTGCCGATGGCGTGCGTACCAAGGAGCAGCAGTATCAACTGCTCAGCATCGGCTGTCTCAAGGCCCAGGGGGATCTGTTCGGCGAGCCGCTGAGCGCGGCCCAGTTCGAATCCTGGCTCGATCCCCAGCCGGTGCCGAAAAAACCCGCGCCGCTCGGCAATTGAGGGCAGGGCGCGAGGCGACGCGACGCCTCAGAGGAAGTTGAAGAGCGAGAGTCGACTGACCTGGACATAGGTCTGCTGCGCGGCCTGCAGGACGGTCTGCTGGAGCTGGAAGCGACTGATGGCCTCGGCGTAGTCGAGATCCTGGATATCGGAGAGAGTGCTCTTGAGATCCACCAGACGTTCGTCGTTGAGTTCGGTCTGGATGTCGATCGTGTCGAGCCGCAGACCGACCGAGGTGCGGACCTCGTTGACCCGCCCCAGGCCCGAGTCGAGGTTGCGCAGAGCCATGCTGGTGGCGCGCGACAGCGTCTCGCGACCCGTCTCGTCGGTCGCGGGCGTCTCGAAGGCCGTGGCGATGTCGTCGAGTGTCTTGAAGATGTCGACCTGGGTGATGGGGCGCGAGATGACTTCGTCGTCGCTGTAGGGGTTGGCCGCGAGATCGGCCGGTGTGGCCGGACCGCCGGTGAGGGTGACACGACGGCCGGCGAACTCGATTTCAGTCGGCTTGCCGGGTGGCGTGGGCGGAACGAAGTTGCCGGCGACATCCGCTGAGCCATAGACCCCGCCAAGATACTTGCCATCGGTATCCTTCACGGCATTGCCGTCCATGTCGACGATTTGGTACTCGACCGGGCCGGATCGGCCAATGAGCGGATCGGTATTCTCCGGAGGAAACTTGAAGCGAATCCTGAAGGATTCGCCGGCACTATTGAGCGCCTCATCCAGGTTCGCCACTTCCACCTTCGTCACGTCCAGGGTGCTGGTCGTAGTGGCCGGCTTCACGACCGCCTCGGTCAGCAGACCGCTGCGCTCCGGGATGTTCATGAAGACATGGGCGCCCGTGTCGCCGGTGGCGACACGGCGATTGCTGGTGATATCGACCTCGCGGATGGCCCCCGGCCCCTCGGCCCCGACATAGGTCACGCGACCGTCGTCACCGACGACGAACGGCTGATGCTGCGAGCGCGTGCCCGCGAAGAGATACTCGCCATTGGTATCCTGACTGTTGGCCAGCCCTAGGATGTCCGCGCGGAGCTGACGGATCTCGCCGGCGATGATCTTGCGGTTCTCCGGGTTGTAGGTGTCGTTGTTGCCCGCGACCACCAGCTCGCGCACGCGCTGCAAGGCATTGCCCAGGGCGACGAGCTGCGACTCCTCGTACTCGAGCTTGGGCTTGGCGTAGTCGGAATTGCGCTGATATTGCTCGGTGTTCTTGATGGCCGCCTTGAAGTGCACGGCCTGGGTCGCCCCGCCCGGATCGTCGGCGGGTGTCAGGATCCGCCGGCCCGTGGCCAGTTGCAGGCCGGTCTTGTTGAGCTTCGACTGCGCGCCCTGCATGGCCGAGAGACCCGACTGAAAGATCTGGCTGGTTGAGATTCTCATCGGCTCCAATCCTCCGGGCGCGCGCCTCAGCGACGCACCGCATTGAGCAGGGTGTCGAACATGGTGCTGGAGGTCGCGATCACCTGGGCGGCGGCCTGATAGGCCTGCTGGAAACGCAGCATGTTCGCCGCCTCCTCGTCGAGATTGACCCCCGAGAGCGCCTCGCGTTGCTGTTGCGCCGATTCCAACAGGACGGCGCTCGAATCACGGCTGATCTGGGCGCGGCGTGTCTGGGTGCCGACATCGGCGAGGATGGTGTCGTAACCGCCCTGGAGGGTCGTGCGCCCCTGGATGAGGCGCTCGCCCTGGATACCCGCCATCGTCAGCATGTTGCGGTTGTCGCCCGGACGATCCTTGCTGAGTTCGACCGTGAACAGATCACCCGCCGCCGGCGTGCCTCGGATATCCATCTCCCATCCGGGACCGGTGATGGTGGTGACGGGCGGTGTCGTCGTCGCGACCGGGAAGCTGTCGTCGGCCAGTATCTCGACCACAGTGCCCATGCCGGTGACATTACCCGGCCTGCCTTGGATCTTCAGTTCCCAGCCATTGGCGCGGATGGTCGTGGTTCCGGTCGGGTCGAGCGCGAAGCGTTCGTCGCCGACCACGAATTGATCCCTATCCGCGTCGAAATCGATAGCGGTAGTAGGGTCTGTGAACAGATCGGCGTTCTTGGCGTCGAGCACGCGGAATGACTCGACCTTGGCCGAACCGGCATCCGTGCCGTAGCGCGGCATCAGCAGGCCGAAACCGTCTCCCGTCGCATTGCCCACCACGGCGGCGGGCAGATAGGTCTCGGGCGTTAGATCGGCTGGATCACTGCTCATGCGCAGGGCGACGGGTCTGGCATCGCCCGTGTTGCTCGACGCCGACAGGGCGCCCGAGATCGCGGCGATCTTGGCCGGATCGGTCATGGCCATCTTCAGGTTGGTCGCCGCGAAGCGCGTCGGCTGGATCAGCCAGGCATCGCCCGTGACCGCCGCGTCGATATCCGTGGTATCGATGCGCAGGCCATCGGCGATCAGGACGTTCGGGTCGTCGGCATCCAACTCGTAGGAGACGGTCGTGTTTTCGGGTAACCGCGTCAACTGGAATCCGCTGTCGGTCTGTCGCAGCCGATAGTCGCTAGCGGTGAGCCGACCGACATCCCCGATCGTCACGCCCGGCATCGCATTGACGCTATTGCCGATGACCGATCTGACCATGACCTTCGGCAGCTCGAAGATGTCGGTGCCCAGCTCCCCGTTCAGATCCAGACCGAGCCGGTTCTGTTCGTTGAAGCGGGTCGCCAGGTTCAGCGCGGTGAGACCCAGCTCGTTCTGCGCCTTGTCGAGCAGACTGGTGCGGGTCTCCAGCAGACCGCCGACCTCGCCGCCCGTCAAGAAACGGCTGATGTTGATCGGTTTACTGCTGCTGCTCGTCGTCGTCCTCAGTCCGATATCCCAATTGACGGGATCGCCGGATAGATTCGAGAAGGTCAGCTCGCCGGCATTGGCACCGAGCACCAGCGCCTGACCATTGCCGATGAAGACGCTGACGGAGCCGTCGTCCTGCGCACTGAGCGAGACATCGACCTTTTCGGCCAGATTTCTCAGGACGGTGTCGCGCCGGTCAAGCAGGTCGTTGGGCGGAGATCCGGACGTGGATCGGGCCGTGATCTGTTTGTTGAGATCGGCGATGGATTTGGCGTATTGATTGATCTCCTCGACGGAGGTTCCGATCCGCCCGTTGACCAGACGACGCTGGTCGGCGAGCCGTTCATTGATCGACTCGAAACGCCCCTCCAGCGTCGTGGCCTCATTGAGCATCACCATGCGCGCCGGAAGCGCGGTCGGGTCGCTGGCGACGTCATGCACGGAGGCGAAGAAGTTCTCGAGCGCCGGTGCCAGACCGGTGCTCTGATCAGCCAGGAGTTCATCGATGCGCTCGGCGAAGTCCGCGCGCGTCGCGGCATTGGCGTTATTGGTGAGACTGGTGCGTAGCTGGGCGTCGATCCATTCATCCTGGAGCCGCCGAATGCCCGTGATCTGGACCCCCTGCCCCACATAGCCCGGACCCAGCCGCTGCGGATTGTTGGTCATCAGTTCGACCCGCTGACGGCTGTAACCCTCGGTAGCGGTATTGGCGATATTGTGGCTGGTGGTCGCCAGGGCACGCTGGAAGGCCAGCAGACCGGTGATCCCGGTTCCCAAAACGCTCATGGCCTCACCCCATTCGTCGTTGATTCATGATGGCCCCGCCGTGGTTCCGATGCGCCATGCTCGGCTGGAGCACTCGGCTCAGCCCTTTGCCGGAGTATCGACCTGAGCGGCTGAAACTTGAGTCTCGCTCTGGGTTTGCGGCGCGGATCGCGGTTCGACGGCGGCGCTGATCGCCAGCACCCGATCGCGAATACCCAGGATCTTATCAGCATAGCGCGGGTCGGTGGCATAGCCGGCCTTTTGCAACCCACGGATGAATTCCTCGCCGGTACGACTCTTGAGCGCCTCTCCATAGCGTGGATTACGGTTGAGAAAGGCAACGTAATCGACGAAGGAGTCGGCCGGAGTCTCATAGGCACGAAAGCGCGCCTGCTCACGCTGCGCTACCCCATTGCGATATTCAAGCGTACCCACACCGACGCTGTCGCCTGCCCAACTGCGATCGGCCTTGATGCCGAAGAGGTTGAAGCTGCTGCGCCCATCGGCCCGGCGTGGAATGTGCCGGCCCCAGCCGGTCTCCAGCGCGCTCTGTGCCAGCAGTACGCTGGTGTCCATGCCCAGGATCTCGGCCGCCTGCTCGGCATAGGGCTTGAGATAGGCGACGAATTCCTCGGCGTTGCGCGGCGGCCAGCGTCCCTGACCGCTGATCACGGCGACGGAACCGGTACTCGCCGCGCTGGTTGCCGCCGACTGGGACTGACCGGAAACCGTACGGAACGGCTTGGAGTCAGCTTTCTCCACCGCCGCCTCGACCTGGCGCCGCTTGAAGCTCTTGAGCAGCGGGTTGCGTTCCGGAACCGTCAGCGTGGCCTGATCGCGCTCGGCAAGCCCCTCCCCGCTCAATTCGGGCGCCAACTGACGCAACAGCGCCTTGCGGAGTCCCAGTCCATCGCCCTCGCTCAGGACAGTGGCGATCTGCTGATCGTAGAGATCCTGATAGAGCTGGGTCTGGGCCGAATCGAGCAGTCCGCCGCCAAACGTGGAGGAGCGCATCTGCTTGAGCATCTGCCCGATCAGCAGCGACTCGAAGGCGCGCGCGGCGGCCTCCAGACCCTCGGAGCCGCCGTCGCGCGCCAGACGCGAGAGTCCCTGATAGGCGTTCGGGTCGGCGACCAGTCCGCCCGTCAGCGACTGACTCGAACCCAGACCCAGTGATGAGGCGGCGCCGGTGGGGAGCATGTTCGGCTCAGATCACGACCAGCTCGGCCCGCAGGGCGCCGGCCTCGCGCAGGGCCTCCAGGATGGCGACCAGATCGCCGGGTGCGGCCCCGACCTCGTTGACCGCTTCGACGATGTCGCCGAGCGCCGTCCCCGGCTCGAACAGGAACATGCGACTCTTATCCTGCTCGATGGCGACATCGGTCTGCGGAACTACGGCGGTCTGACCGCCAGCCAGCGCGCCGGGCTGCGAAACGGCTGGATTTTCGCTGATGGTGACGGTGAGGTTGCCGTGTGAAATAGCCGCCGGCCGCACGGTGACGCCCGCCCCCATCACCACCGTACCCGTACGCGCATTGATGACGACCCGTGCGGGTGACTCGGCGGCTTCGAGCGTGAGGTTCTCGAGCATGGAGACGAAGGCGACGCGCTGATTCGGATCGCGCGGCGCACGGACCTGCACTGAGGAGCCATCGATCGACTGAGCGACGTCAGCGCCGAAGCGGGAGTTGATGACATCGACCATGCGGTAGGCGGTGGTGAAGTCGGGCCGACGCAGATTGAGTGTCAGGTGATCGCCCTGGGAAAAACCGGTCGGCACCTCGCGCTCGACCGTGGCCCCATTCGGTATCCGCCCCACGCTCGGCACATTGACCGTGATGCGGCTGCCGTCGGCCCCACCGGCCCCGAACCCCCCTACGGTGAGATTGCCTTGGGCGATGGCATAGACCTGACCGTCGGCGCCCTTGAGCGGCGTCATCAGCAGTGTACCGCCGCGCAGACTCTTGGCATTGCCGAGCGAGGAGACGGTGATGTCCATGCGCTGTCCCGGCTTGGCGAAGGGCGGCAGATCGGCCGTGATCATGACCGCCGCCATGTTCTTGGTCTGGGGGTTGACGCCCTCGGGCATGGTCACGCCCAGCTGGTTGAGCATGTTCTTGAGACTCTGGGTACTGAAAGGCGCCTGGGTCGTCTGATCGCCCGTACCGTCCAGCCCGACCACCAGGCCATAGCCGATCAACTGGTTGTCGCGCACACCGGCGATGGTGGCCAGATCCTTGATCCGTTCTGCGCCACCGGCGTTCCAGTTGCCGAAGCGACCGAGATCGGCCACATCGGCTTCGTTGCCGGCCAGTGTCACGGTCGTGCTGAGTAACGATCCGGCCACCGCGAGGGCCAGAGCAGTGCGTGTCAGGAGGCTGTTCATCGAAATCTCCCGTGTTCGTCAAATGGGCCAGATCGGGCTGTTGAAGAAGCGCGTCAACCAACCTGGTGTATTGCTGTCGCGCAGGGCGCCCGTGCCGCCGTAATAGAGCTGGGCATTGGCGATCTGGGTCGACTTGACCTTGTTGTCGCGCGTGATGTCGACCGGACGCACGATGCCGCGCAGACGTACATACTCGTTGCCCTGGTTGATGCCGAGCCACTTCTCGCCCTGGATGACCAGATTGCCGTTGGGCAGCACCTCGGCGACCGTGACCGTGATCTCGCCGCTGAACTCGTTGCTCTGACTGGATTTACCCGAGCCGTCGAAGCTGCGGCTCGCCTCGCCGGTGAGGTTGATAAGCTTGTTATCGCCGTCGAGCAGACTCTGACCGGCGATCGTGATGTTGCCGAAGTCCATCTCGGCGCTCGTATCCTTTGAGGTCGAGGTCGCCGACGATTTCTTGGCGTTGGTACTCTCGTTGAGTACCACTGTCACCAGATCCCCGACACGATGGGCCTTGTGGTCCTCGAACAGTGCAGAACCCAGGGTGGGCTGGAAGATCGCACCGTTGTTCAAGGCTGCCGGACGCGGTTCCAGCGGCGCGGCCGGCTGGTACTCGGGCGAGTCGCCCGGCTTGGGCGGGTTGAGCGTGGCGCAGCCGGACAGCGCGAAGGCGGCCAACAGGGCGCTCAGGACTTTCGAGTGAGGGTTCATGATGGTCTCCTATCGCACCTTGGGCTCGATCCGCCCGGCGTCCGGCCGGTATTCGGCGTTCAGGTCAAATTCAGAAACGCATGAATCACGCCAATGAAGAGTGATCAACGTGCCAGATTGTTGTTGACGAACTGGAGCATCCCATCGGCCGCCGCGATCGCCTTCGAATTGACCTCATAGGCACGCTGGGTCTCGATCATGTTGACCAGTTCCTCGGCCATGTTGACGTTACTGGTTTCCAGCGAGCATTGAACCAAACTCCCGAAGCCGTTCTCTCCCGGATTGGACTGCTGTGGAGCCCCCGAGGCCGTCGTCTCGCGAAAGAGGTTCTCGCCGATCGGTTGCAGACCGGCTGGGTTGATGAAGTTGGCCAGTTGGATCTGGCCTATCTGAACTTCGCCGACCTGATTCGGCTGCTTGACTGAGACGGTGCCGTCCTTACCGATCGTGATTTTTTCAGCGTCTGCCGGGACAACGAGGGCGGGCTGCAGGGCATAGCCATTGGACATCACCACCTCACCATCGGCATTGAGCTGAAAGCTCCCATCACGTGTGTAACCGATCTCGCCGCCGGGCATCAGGATCTGAAAGAAGCCTTGCCCCTCAATGGCCATGTCGAGCGAGTTGCCTGTCTGAACGTAACTTCCCTGCGCGAACAGTTTTTGCGTGGCCACGGTGCGTACACCTGTGCCGATCGTCAGTCCCGAGGGGAGCTGAGTCTCCTGAGTGGCCTGGGCACCATGCTGGCGGCAACTGTGATAGATCAGATCCTCGAAGACGGCGCGTTCCTTCTTGAAGCCCGTGGTGTTGACGTTGGCCAGGTTGTTGGACACCACGGACATTCGGGTCTGCTGGGCATCGAGTCCGGTCTTGGCGATCCAAAGCGCTTGATTCATGATCCGCTCCCAAATACTCCGCCAGATTCAGCTGATCGCCAGCAGGCGATTGTGGGTCTTCTCGATGTTGCTGGCGGTTTCCATCGTCTTGATATGGTTCTCGAAGGCACGCGACAGCTCGATCATGCGCGTCAGCGAGGCCACGGTATTGACGTTGCTGGTCTCCAGCATGCCGCTGACGACCCGCACACCGGCATCCGGCACCGCCGCCTGTCCGTTCTGCGAACGGATCAGGCCGTCCTCGCCCCGGAGCAGATTCTGGGTATCCGGCTTGACCAGTCGCAACCGGTCGACGGCCGCCAGAGCGTTGGGCGCGGCTCCAGCGGGCCGGATGGTGATGGTGCCGTCCGTGCCGATGTTCAGGCTTTCGTACTCCGGGATCGTGATCGGACCGCCGTCGCCGAGTACCGCCAGCCCGCGCGCATCGCGCAGTACGCCCGTGGCGTCGATGTGCAGATTGCCGGCGCGGGTGTAGGCCTCGCCGCCATCCTCGGTCTGGACCACCAGAAACCCCTCGTCCTGGATGGCGACATCGAGATCCCGCCCCGTGGCCTGGAGTGTGCCGGGGCAGAAGTCGATGACCTGATTGCCGACCTGCACATAGTCGCGCGAGTCGTAGACGGGGCCGCGCACCGGTGCGGTGTAGGCGTAGGCCAGGGCTTGGCGAAAGCCGGTCGTGTTGGCATTGGCCAGGTTGTGGTTGTTGATCGATTGCGCATAGGCCGTCTCCTTGGCGCCCGACATCGCAAGATAGAGAAAACGGTCCATGGTTCAGCCTCCACGCGATCGAGACCTCAACGGAGGTTGAGGATGGTCTGAGTCATTTGGTCAGCGGTCGAAATGGTCTTGGCGTTGGCTTCGTAATTGCGCTGCGCCGTGATCATGTTGACCAGCTCCTCGGTCAGATCGACGTTCGAGTTTTCGAGCGCGCACGACTGGATGGAGCCCAGACGGCCGTCGCCCGCCGCGCCATAGACAGGCTCGCCGGAGCCATAGCTCTGCGCCCAGTTGTTGTCGCCGATCTGCGCCAGTCCTTGGGGATTCTTGAAATTCGCCATGGCCACCTGGCCGAGGATATGCGACTGTCCGTTCGAATAACGGGCAAAAACGATGCCGTCCGTATCCACATCGAAACCGCTCAAGGTTCCGGCCGAATAACCGTTTTGCGTCAAGTCTATGACGGAATTCTTGGATGACGAATACTGAGTGGCATTATCCAACTTAATCGAAGAAACTAATGCGTCAGCGCCATTATCAGTGAACGCGGGCATACTTATCGGAATAACCGCAGCAGTATCAGGCACCGTAGCACCATTAACGGTATCTATCGTTCCATCAGCCTTGAAAACTATTTCGACAGGCCCTCCTGTCCCTGTTGCATCAATCATTACAGGTGGCTCCGGAGGGGTCGCATTGTTGACATCATACATTCCGACATGGACGTCCCAGGTCAGAGGCCCTGTCTTCACGAAATACATCGTCACATCACGCGGCGATCCGAGCGAATCATAGACTTGATAAGTCGTAGACCAATTATAAGAATTCGGATCGGGCGCTGTATCAGGAAGAGCAGGCCAACCAAAAGCAGGTCCGCCAGCATCGGCAATCACTTCTGCATCCGCATTCAAATTAAAATTGATGTCGACCTCGGTCGTCGCCTTGGCACCAATGTTGTCCAAGGGCAACTGAAGATCAGTGAGATTTCCTGAGCTGAAAGCGGCAATATTGCTGTTCGGTGTTTGCGGCGGATAAACTTGCAGCCGCTTCCCCGCCGAGCTGACGACATAGCCATCCCGGTCGACCTGAAAGGTGCCATTGCGCGTGTAGACCATTTCGTTCTGACCGGTTTCGTTACGCAGAACGAAAAAACCCTCACCGTTGACGGCAAGATCCAGCGTATTCCCGGTCAGTTCGAGGTTGCCCTGGGAGAACTGCTGGGTCACGGCGGCCAGGCGAACACCGACAGCCGATTTGTTGGCACAGGTGCCGAAGGACGATGCATAGATATCGGCAAATTCAGCGCGTGACTTCTTGAAGCCGATGGTCGCGGAATTGGCGATATTGTTGCCGGTGACTTCGAGATCTTTCGCCGCCGCACGCAAGCCACTCAATCCGATACTGAAAGACATGACGTCATCTCCCGATGGAATCCCAAAAAAGGTCTGTGTTCGCTAGCTGACTCGCAGAACATCCGAGAATGAGACGTTGCCGACCCCCTGGACGTTGAGCATGAGCCCGGAGCCGGCGCTCTCGGCAGACACGCTCTTGACCTGACCATTGAGATAGGTCGTCAAAGCCTCGGTCACACCGTTGATTTGGGCGGTGATTTTGAATTCATAGCTGCCGGCGGGAGCCGCCGAGCCATTCGACAGAGTGCCGTCCCACTCGAAATCCTGAAGACCCGCGCTCAACGTACCCAGATCCAGGGTACGGACCAATTGACCGCTGGCGTCGTAGATATCGACCTTGACCTGACTCGCAGACGTCGACAGCTCCATCGCGCCGCTTGCCCCCTGCCCCTCGGCGAGCTGCATTTTTCTCGCCGGCACCAGCGTGCTCTTGCCGACCAGGGTCGCCGCCTCCAGGGCTTGCCCTTGCAGCAGCGTCTGCGACAGGGACTCAAACGAGGTCGTCAACGACTGGATCCCGGTCAAGGTCGAGAATTGCGCCATCTGTGCGACGAAATCCTCGTTCTTGACCGGATTGGTCGGATCCTGGGTCGTCAGCTGCGTGGTCAGCAGCCTGAGAAAATCTTCTTGTCCAAGCTCGTTGTTACCTTGCGTGGTCGAGGTTGGCGAATAGGCGGTCAGACCGAGTCCGTTCAAATAGTCAGTGCTCAGTTCAGCCATGGTGGTGACTCCTAGATAGCATCATGCATCGCGACGAAGACTCAGCTCCGACCCACTTGCAGGGTACGCTGCAACAAAGAGCGCGCAGTCGTCAGTACCTCGACATTGGCCTCATAGCTGCGCGAGGCCGACATCATGTTGGCCATCTCCTCGACCACGTTGATCGCGGGCCGAAAGACATAGCCTTCTTCATTGGCATGAGGGTGATTGGGTTCATAGGTTGGGATCGGCTCGCACTTGTCATCGACGATGCCCGCAACCCGTACCGGCATGGCGACACCCTTGGGATCCTCCTGATCGATGACGGTCTGAAAGAGTACGTGTTTGGCACGATAGGTATCCTCGGGTGTCGATGCGGTGGTGGCGGCATTCGCCATATTGGAGGCCACGGTATTGAGCCGCACGGATTGCGCCGTCAGCGCCGAGGCCGAGGTATTGAAGATACGAAACAGGTCACTCATGACATCACTCCTTACTCAGCGCCTTGCGCAGACTCGACACGCGACGATCGAGGAATTCGAGCGTACTTTGATAGTGCATGGTGTTTTCGGCGAAGGCCGCGCGTTCGAGTTGCGGGTCGACGGTGTTGCCGTCCAATGAAGGCTGCGCCGGGATGCGATAGAGCAGATCCGGCTCCAGCGCCTTGGACTTGTCGATCTCGTTCGTCAAATGATTGGCGTGCGTCGTCGACAGCTTCATCCGGTTGCCCATCCCCTCGACCTCGGCGAGCACCTCGGTAAAATGGAAATCGCGCGACTTGTAGTTCGGCGTGTCGACGTTGGCGAGATTGGAGGCCAGGAGCTCGGCGCGACGTGCTTTGATGAGCACCGCCGAGGGCAGAACTCCAAAGGCTTTGTCGAGTGAGAGATTCATGACATCGGCATCCGCGACTCAGGTTGCCTGATGAAATGCAACCAACATGCCGGCCGATCGGATCGGATGGACGCCCGGTCGCGGCCGGACCCGCCGAGGCGCGGATTCCGGAGAGCGAGCCGAGCCTTCGACCGGGCCGGCGGAAGGCGTCAGGAGCGGCGGCGCAGCAGACTGCCCAGCGGGGTGCGGACGATCTCGAAGGCGTCGGTATAGGAACTCACAGATTCCGAGGCACCGACGAAGAGATAGCCGCCGGGGTCCATCTGGCGGGCCAGTCCGTCAAAGATCCGACGCTTGGTCTCCGCTGAGAAATAGATCAGGACGTTGCGACAGAAGATGATGTCGAACTTGCCCAGCATGGCGTAGGAGTCCATGAGATTGAGCTTCTGGAAACGCACCCGGCGCTGGATGTCGGGCTTGATCCGATGGCCGTTCTCGACCGTGTCGAAGTATTTCTGACGCCGCTCGGGCGTCAGGCCGCGCACGATGCTCAACCCGTCGTAGAGCCCGACCCGCGCCTCGGCCAACACGCTCTCGGACAGATCCGTGGCCAGGATGCTGACCGGCGAGGTCTTGGGCGGAAAGCTCGCCTCCCACTCGGAGATCACCATGGCGATGCTGTAGGGCTCCTGACCGCTGGAGCAGGCCGCCGACCAGATGCGGATGGGTTTCTTGCGCGCCTCCAGTTCCGGCAGCAGGATCTGGCGCAGGATCTCGAATGGATAGCCGTCGCGAAACCAGGAGGTCTCGTTGGTGGTCATGGCATCGATGACGCGCGACTTGAGCGTCGGATTGCTCGACTGACGCAGTGCCCGCAACAGATCCTCGACCTTGCCGTAGCCGAACTCGCCGAGCAGGCGCGACAGCCGGCTGGCGACGAGATACTGGCGGTTCTCGCCCAGCACCAGGCCGCAGCACTCCGAAAGGAACCGAGCGAACTCGGCGTAATCCTGCGCGTCAATCACGAACGGCCCCCATCATCAGTCATGACGCGCATATTTGAGCACGGTCGCGCCCAGTTCGTTCGGATCGAACTTGGCCAGGAAGTCATCGGCCCCGGCCCGCTTGACCATATCGACATTGAATTGACCGCTCAGCGAGGAATGCAGGATCACGCACAGATGCTTGAGCTTGGCATGTTCGCGGATCTTGCGTGTCAGGGTATAGCCATCCATGCGCGGCATCTCGATATCGGCGATCACCAGCTCGATCGAGGCATCGACCATGTCGGCCGCCGCCAGCTCCTCCAGATACTCCAGCGCCGCCTTGCCGTCGGAGCGGCTCTCGGTGCGGAAACCCAGCTCGGTGATCGCGCGCTCGATCTGCTTGCGCGCCACCAGCGAGTCGTCGACGATCAGGATGCGCCTGTCGTGCGGAACCTGCTCGGCCAGCTTCTGCACCTCGGCTGAGACGTCGGTCGGGAGGTTGTTGATCTGGGCGAAGACCCGCTCGACATCGATGATCTCGACCAGATGGCCGTCGACCTCGGTGACGGCCACCAGATAGCTCTCGCGCTCGGTGCCGCGCGGCGGCGGCTTGACCATCTCCCAGTTGACGTTGACGATGCGGTCGACCGCCGAGACCCAGAACCCCTGCACCGAACGGTTGAACTCGGTCACGATCACCTTGGCGTCGTTGTTCTGATCGACCGGCAGCGGATCGAAACCGATGGCGCGCGCCAGGTCGATCACCGAGACCGTGCGTCCGCGGATGTTGGCCACGCCGCAGACCATGGGGCTGGAGCCGGGCAGATGTCTCAGGGTCGGCTTGGCGATGACCTCGCGGACCTTGAAGACGTTGATGCCGAACACCTGACGCCCCCCCAGATAGAACAGCAGCAGTTCCATGCGGTTCTGCCCGACCAGACGGGTCCGCTGATCGATGTCCTCGATAAATTGACTCATCTCACCCACACCCTCTTGATGTCACACGACAAAGGCCCCGCCTCACGCGCACCGGTGGCCAGTGTAGCAGCCGCGGGCCGGCTCGACGCGCTCGCGCATCGACCGTTCGTCTGCCGAGCGCTCGGAGCTAACCGGCGCGGTTCATGCATGATTTCAGCCAAGTCAGCCACGCGAGGAGCCGCATCATGACAGTGACGACGACCCAGCCCCCCCAGCCCCGCCTTCGAGTGCGCGCCATCGGATGCGCCCTGATCGCCGCCGGACTGCTCCAGCCCGCCCTGGGGGCGGACATCGAATCCGTGGAACGCATCCTGAACACCGCGCGCGCCTTCGCCGCCGAGACGGCCGGCACCTCACCCGGTCAGGAGATCCAGATCGAGATCGGACAACTGGACAGCCGACTGCAACTGACGCGCTGTGCCCATCCGCCGACCGCTCAACTCGCCCCTGGGGGGCGCACCGAAGGCCATACCACCATCAACGTCCGCTGCTCGGAACCCGTTAGCTGGTCGCTGTTCGTCCCGGCACGCATCGAACGCCATCTGCCGGTCGTGGTACTCGAACGTCCGATCAATCGTCAACAGGTCATCGGTCCCGACGACATCCGAATCGAGCGTCAGGCCGTCTCGACCCTGAGCAACGGTTACTTCACCGAGGCCGAAGACGTCATCGGCCTGGCCTCGCGCCGTCGTCTGATGCCCGGCCAGGTACTCACCAGCGCCCATGTCACCCAGCAACGGATCGTCAAACGCGGCCAGGAGGTGACGCTCTTCTCGGCGCGCCCCGGCCTGATCGTGCGCATGAAGGGCGTCGCCCTGGAGGACGGCAGCGAGGGTGCGCGTATCCGGGTGCGCAACAGCTCGTCGAAACGTGTCGTCGAGGGCTATGTCGAACCTTCCGGCGCGGTGCGCGTCGCATTATGATGGCACATCGCCGCCACCGAACGACGAAGACACGGTCATGCACTACAGTTTTCCGCCCAATCGCCGATATTCATAGGCGTACCCCAATCGACCCTGGACCCAGCCCATGGATATCAAGCTTCCCATTGGAAACAACCTGCGTACCGACGGACCGGCCGTGGGGAGCAAGCCGCGCGGCGGCACTCCCCCTGCGTCCGATCCGACAGCGACCAGTCCCAAGGGCGCGGTGGGCGAATTCGTCACACTCACCGAGACCGCCAAGACCCTGAGCGCCGCGCACGGCGGAGCCCAGGACACGCCCGTCGACAGTGCGCGCGTGGCCGAGATCAAGGCGGCGCTCGCCGAGGGGCGCTACGAGATCGACGACCGGCGTCTGGCCCAGCGGATGCTCGACTTCGAGGGGGCCTTCGCGTGAGCACCGCCGACCATCGGGCCCAGGTGTCGGAGACGCTGGATCTGGAGGCCCTGGTCGCCTCGCTGGATCTGGCCATCGAAGACATGCGCCGACTCGCCGAGCGGCTCCTGGAGGAACTGGGGGCGATCGAGTCCAGGGATCCCGATGGACTGCTGCGCCTCGTCGTCGACAAACAGGCTCTGGTGACACGCCTGGAGACCGAGACTGCCCGACAGCGTGATTGGATCGAGGCAGCCGGTTTCGACTTCACCCCGGAGGGCGTCGAGCGGTTCATCCGCACCCACGACCGGGACGACCGACTCGCAACGCGCTGGTCGGCCCTGCTCGACCAGACACGCCGCTGCGACCAGTTGAACAGCGACAATGCCCGCTCGATCGAGCGCGACCAGAGGCGCATCGCCATGATGCTGCGTCTGCTCAAGGGCGAGGACGCCAGCACCACTACCTATGATCCACGGGGCCGGACCGCCGCCGGCGGCCAGCGCGGACGCACCATCAGTCAGGCGTGAGACGCTCGGGGCGCCCATGAACGAGCCAGTAGGCGTCCCGCCGTCCGGCGCCGGCTCGAGTGCCCCGATCGGGACGCGGGCACAGGCTAAGGTTCTGAACGAGCTGGCCGGACGACTCCAGGCCGGGATGCGGGTCGAAATCATACCGACCCGATCGATCGGCCCCGACCTGATCGAAGCGCAAGTGCGTCCACTCGATGTTTCGGCGACCTGGACCCAGGGTGTTCGGGTACAACTGACCGCCGCCCTGCCGACGAACGTTCTGCAAGCCGCTACCGGCGAGGGTTCGGCGCCCGGCACGTCGCCGACACTGCGCGCCGAGGTCGTCGCCACGGGTCCGACACTCATCCTGAAGATCCTGGCACCGGCGGAGCGTTCGCCATCCACGCCCGGATCGAACCCAACGGCCTTGGCCGGCTCGCGCGAATGGCTGAGGCATCAGTTCAGGCAGCACTGGCCCGAATCCCGTCCGCTCGCCGCTACCCTGGAGAACATCTCGGCCCGACTGGCCAAGGAGATCGGCACGGATGCCGTTGCGGTTCCGAAGACCGTCACGCCGTTGCCGGCGCCGAACACCAACGAGACGCCGTCCCACCTCCAGATCCGGCAGGCCGTCGCCACCCTGATCGACCAGCTCGCCAGCGCCGCCGAATTGACAGATCCCGAACGACTGTCGACCGCCGTCAGTCGCTCCGGTCTCTGGATGGAGGCACTCCTGGCGCAGGCGGCGCTCGACCCGGCCCGGTCGAACGAGCTGAAGCTCGATCTCAAGGCCCAACTGCTCACGCTCGCGCAACGTCTGCGGCTCCAGGGAACGAATCCTTCCGGTCCGCCTCCGGGGCAGGCGACGGCCGGACAGCCTTCGGACGCCGGCACGTCACGATCCGATGTATTGCCGCGAACCGTCCCGCCGCCACTGCCTCCGGATGCCTCTGCCGCCGCACCAAGGCCGGGCGCGACACCCGAGCAGACCGGGCCGCGCGCCCAGGGTGCCGTGTCCGAGTCGGCCTCGCCGACGACGACCACAGACGAGCCGACCGAGCAGGCGCATCGTGCCGCACAGGACAGTCAGCGCCCCGCCGGTCTGGCGCGCGACTTGGAAGGCATGATCAAGCAGGTCGTGACCAAGCAGCTCCAGTCGCTCGACAGCCCCGCCGGTCAGACCCAGTGGCTGCTGGAACTGCCCTTCCGGACGCCGACCGGACTCCAGGCGCTGGAGGCCGACATCCGCCGCGAGCAGGCACGGGAAGGCGATGAGCACGAGACCTGGAGCATGCGTCTGCGGCTTGATCTGCCCAAGCTCGGCCCACTGCACATTCTGCTGACACTGCGCAACGAACGGCTCAATGCCAGTCTTCAGGCCGGGGATCCGGATGGCGCGGAGCAGATCAAGCGACACCTGGGCGACCTGCGCACGCGCCTGGAGGCACGCGATATCGAGGTCGCCAGCCTCCACGCCGGGCATCGTCCGCTCTCACGTCCGGCGCCGCCTTTCGCCGATCCGCTGGTGCGTGAGCAGGCGTGAGCGAGCCGCCCAAAGGTTCCAAGCCCAGGACCGCCAAGGCGGTCGCGCTCTCCTGGGACCGTCAGAAATCCGCTGGTGCGTGAGCAGGCGTGAGCGAGCCGCCCAAAGGTTCCAAGCCCAGGACCGCCAAGGCGGTCGCGCTCTCCTGGGACCGTCAGAACGCCCCGCGCATCACGGCCACCGGAACCGGCCTGACCGCCGAGCAGATCCTCAAGGTCGCCGAGGAGCACGACATCCCGCTGCGCGCCGATCCGGTGCTCGTGGAGGCCCTGGCGCAGATTCCGCTCGGGGCCGAGATCCCGCGCGCGCTCTATGTGGCCGTCGCCGAGGTACTGGCGTTCGTGTTCATGCTGGAGGGGATCGATCCGCGTGTCCCGACGCTCATTCCGGCCGAGCGGAACGAACGAAACGCGGAGTGATGCGCGGGAGGGACACGACGCCCTGGGTCAGGTCGGCTCCAGCGCCAGACCGCCGGGGGATCTCCGGGCATCCTCGGCTTCCGACTCGACCCAGTGCGCGAGCTCGACCTCTCCCGCCCAGAGCCGGGCCATGAGGGTGTGCATCCTGGCCGGGTGTGCGCTGGTCCAGAAGCGTTCGCGTCCCGTTCGCCCTTCCGGGGCCAGGAGTTCGGCCTCGCTCAGTCGGCGGCGCACCTGACGCGCGACCCCCATGCCCGAGTCCAGAATGAGCACCCCCGGTCCGGCCAGCTCCCGGATCAAGGGGGTCAGCAGCGGATAGTGGGTGCAGCCCAGGACTAGGGTATCGGCCCCGCGCGCGAGCAGCGGCTCCAGATAACCGCGCAGCAGTTCGCGCGTCCCCTCCCCCGCCAGATCACCGGCCTCGACCCGCTCGACCAGACCCGGACAGGGCTGCAACAGGATCTCGGCGTCGGTTTCAAGCCGTCCGAGCAGGACCGAGAAGTTGTGGCTGGCGAGCGTCTGGCGCGTGGCCAGCACCGCCACCACGCCCGAGCGCGTGCGTTCGACCGCCGGCTTGACGGCCGGCTCCATGGCGATCAGGGGGACGCTGTACCGGGTGCGCAACAGCTTCGCGGCGGCACCGGTGGCGGTGTTGCAGGCGACCACGATCGCCTTGGCGCCGCGTTCGAGCAGGAATTCGGTGATGGCGATGGAGCGCGACTCGATGAAGGCCATGGACTTGTCGCCATAGGGCGCGTGGGCCGAGTCGGCCACATAGAGCAGATCCTCGCCCGGCAGCAGGCGGCGGATCTCGCGCAGCACGGTGAGTCCACCCAGGCCTGAGTCGAAGACGCCGATCGGATGATGAGGGTTCATGGTTGATCGTTATGAGGGTTGATCCGTGATCCGGTCGGATCGGCGGTGTGGGGAGGCGCGACAGGAGTCTGTGAGTCGGCGTGGAGCGCGCATGTGCCACAGTGTAGGATCCAGGCGCCCGGCTGACAATCGCGTGACTTCAATGGCCGGCTCGCCAGAAATTCTGTAAAGAGCAGGCGCCGGCAAAACGTTTACAAAAATTCACTTCTTCGCGATTTATGTCTATGATCCAGGCACATCAAGAGCACTGGTCTCACGACACATGGACGCGAATGCCTCCCCATGCACTCGATTCAGCCGGCTATCGGCTCCAGCCGGAACGCTGTGGGCCAAGAGTGGTGATCCGATCGGCCATGGACTGCTGGCCCACATGCTGGATGTGGCGGCCGTCGCCGAATCCATCCTCGATCGCGAGTCGCCACGAACACAGACCTGGGCCGCTTGCGTGTTCGGCCTGCCGCCACAGCGAGTCGGGCGCTGGCTCGGGGCGATCGCCGGACTCCATGACTTCGGCAAGGCGATCCCCGGTTTTCAGTTCAAATGGCCGGATGGACAGCGCGCCGACGAACAGGCTGGATTGCCCTTCAAATCAGCCGCGCTCAATGTCCATCGTCACGATCTGGCCTCGGCCGCGTTGCTACGCTATCAACTTCAAGCGCTGTACTCGAACGCGGGCTGGATCGGAACCGTTGCGTCAGCGCTCGGCGCCCACCACGGCTACATGCCGAATCTTCTGGAAATCCGCGATGGTCGGCCACGGAACGAAGGCCCGGAATGGGACAGGGCGCGTTCCGAGATCCTGCACGCCTACTGGACGGCTCTGGAGCCGGGCGACGGCCCAGCGCTCGACGACCTGCCCCTGCCCGCCATCGCTTGGTTCGCCGGTCTGACGAGTGTCGCCGACTGGATCGGTTCCAATACCGACTGGTTTCCATTGGGCGAGCGTGCCGACTCACTGACCGAGCATTACACCCAGGCCCGAGCACTGGCCGACAGTGCGCTCGACGCCATCGGCTGGCCCGCCTACCGGCCCTTGCTCGCTGGCGAGGCGGATACCGAGACACTCATCCGGCGCATCCTTGGGCGACCGGAAAGTTCCGTGATGGCGCGTCCGTTGCAGATTGCCGCCGACCGGCTGCTGGATCAGGCCGACGGCCCGGTGTTGATGATCGTCGAGGCGCCGATGGGTGAGGGCAAGACCGAACTGGCGCTGCTTGCCCATCTCAGACTGCAAGCTCGCCATGGACATCGGGGTCTCTATCTGGCTCTGCCGACTCAGGCGACCGGCAATGCCATGTTCGATCGCACCCTGGCGTTCCTGCGTCAGCTCGCGCCCGGTGTGCAACTGGATATCCAGCTGGTCCATGGCGCGACCCGACTGGACGAGCGCATCCAGCGACTGCGCGGAGTCGATGCCTCGCCGGCCGAGTCCATCGCCTGTTCGGCCTGGTTCTCCCAGCGCAAGCGTCCATTGCTCTCGCCCTATGGCGTCGGGACCGTCGATCAGGCGCTGTTCGCCACGCTCAACGTCAAGCATCACTTCGTGCGTCTCTGGGGTCTGGCCAACCGGGTCGTGGTGCTCGACGAGATCCACGCCTACGACACCTACACCAGTGGTCTGATCGAAGCCCTGTTGCGCTGGCTCAAGCCGCTGGGCTGCTCGGTCATCCTGATGAGCGCCACCCTGCCGGCCCAACGTCGTGCCGCGCTGCTCGACGCTTGGGGCGCGCGCGATCGGCCGGAGACGCCCTATCCGCGTCTGTTGATGGCTCGTGAGGGTGAGACGCTGGCCGAACACGTCGCCTGTCGCCGTCTGGAGCCGATTCGGGTCTCTGGAATCGCCGAGGATCTGGAGACTCTGGCGACGGCGGCGCTCGACGCCCTGGCCGGCGGCGGCTGTGGTCTGGTGCTCGTAAACACCGTGCAACGGGCACAGGATCTCTATCGAGCGCTGCGCGGGCGGGTGGAAGATCCGGGCGAGATCCTGCTGTTCCATGCCCGCTTCCCCGCCGACGAGCGTGCCGTGCGTGAACGGGAGGTGTTGGCGCGTTTCGGTCCGGTCGCGAGCGCACAGCGTCCGGCGCGCTGTCTGCTGATCGCCACCCAGGTCGCGGAACAGAGTCTGGATCTGGATTTCGATTTCATGCTGTCGGATCTGGCACCCGTCGATCTCCTGCTGCAACGTGCCGGTCGGCTGCACCGGCACGAGCGCGCGCGTCCGGCGGCCCATGCCGAACCACATCTGCGGATCGCCGGACTGCTGAACGAGCGCCCACCCGAACTCACGGACACCGCCTGGGGCTTCGTCTATGACCCCTATGTCCTCTATTGCACCTGGGGTGTGCTCTTGCACGAACCGGTATGGCGGTTGCCCGAGGATATCGATCGGCTGGTGCAGGCGGTCTATTCGGGTGATCCCTTCGAGGAAGACGACCGGCCGGACTTTGTGGCGACCCTGGACAAGGCGTTGGGCGAGCACTACGCCAAAACGCAGACCCAGCGACAGCAGGCATTCAATGTCGCCATCGATGCCGAAGACGAGCCGCAGAATGCCTACAACCAGAAGCCGCGCGCGAACGAAGACCGGGAGGGTGGCGGCATTCCGGTCGTGACACGCCTCGGCGAAGAGAGTCTGACCGTTGTACCTGTCTTCGTCAGCGAAGACGGTTGGCGACTGACCGACAGCGATGGCCCATTCGACCCCACCGAGATCCTTGATGATGCCTTGGCACGCCGTCTCTTCGCGCGTCAGGTGCGGCTGTCACGCAAGGGCGTTCTGCATGATCTGCTGGCTCTGCCGTTGCCGCGCGGATTCGAGGAGCATCCGTTGCTCCGACATCTTCGCCCCCTGCCATTGATCGATGGCCGCGCCGAACTCGGCGGATTGACGGTGTGTCTCGATCCCGAGCTTGGCATCGTCTATGCGTCCTCATCTCCCAGCCAGGAGGCATCATGACCCGAACCACCGAACCGGCTTTCAACCTGCTGGATGAACCCTGGATTCCGATCCGGCGGCTGAACGGTGAATGCTGTGATGTCAGTCTGACCGAGGCACTCATCGGTGCCGACACCATCGCCACTCTGACCGAACCCGAGCCGACGAGCCTGATTGCCTTGCATCGTTTGTTGCTAGCCGTGCTGCATCGGGCGCTGAGTTTGCATCACGGCCACTGGAAGGACGCCGACCGCGCCCGCTGGTATCGCGAGGGACTGCCCGAGGACGCGATCCGCGCCTACCTGGATCAGTGGCGCGAGCGGTTCTGGCTGTTCCACCCGGAAGAACCCTTCATGCAGGTGGCCGGGCTGGCCGACTGGGAGGAAACCTCCAGCGCCTGTTTCTCAGTCTCATCCATTACGATCAACCTGCTCTACGGCAGTAGTCTGTTCGAGCATGAGATCTACGAGGCACCCGCGCTGGATGCCGCTCAGGCGTTACGCCGATTGCTCGGCTATCTCCAATTCACGCCGGGCGGCTTTTTTCCAGGCAAGAAACTGAAAAGCTCGGAGCGGGCCGGCCCGGTCGTCAACAGTGCCGCGATCCTGCCGCTCGGCGACACATTGGCTCATACCCTCTTGCTTGGTCTGCATCCTGCACCCCAGCGACAACCCGAGGATGTTCCCGCCTGGGAGCGTCAACCGCCATCGATCGGCGCACTGCGGGCCAATGCGCAACTGGCCACGGGGCCGAACGATCGTTACACCCGTCAGACCCGCGCCATCCTGTTCGTACCCGAGGAAACGGCTGATGGCATTCGGATTCGACAGGTGTTTGTAGCCGCCGGCCTGTCTCTGGAAGACGACGAGAAGGCACCCGACCCTATGGTCAGTTCTCGCCTGACCAAGGATGGCAAGGTGGTGCGCATCTCGTTCCAGGAAGGACGCGCCTTCTGGCGCGAGCTGCCGACACTGGTACCGGATGCGAGCGGTAAGTTCAGCCATCCGGCGGCCATTCTGCTGGCGGCAACCAATCTTTACGAGCGACTGGGGCGTTTCGACATTCCCGTGCCTGTCCTCGTTGCTGGACTTGCCAGCGATCAAGCCAAACTGCTGCGCTGGCGGATCGATCGTTTCGACTTGCCTCTTCCTCTTCTCGCCAACCCCGAGGCCGCCGCTGAATTTCGCGACCGGATCCGCTACGCCGAGGAGGTCTATTTCCGGCTACGCGCGATCAGTGCCGAGATGATCGCCGAAACCATGCCGGACCCCGCTCACAAGGACACCCGAGCGCGCGCCCGAGCGATCCTGGACAACGGTTCCACGGCCTTCGTCTATTTCTCCGCCGCCGAACGTGCGCTGGCGGCCTTGATGCAGCACATCGCGGTCGGTGATGTCGAGGGTGCGCATCAGCATTGGCGGCAACAGTTGAAACTTGCCGTCCGGCGCGCCTGGAGTGCCACTGGCCAAGCGCTTGGCGACTCACCGCGCGTCATGCGCGCCATTGCCCGTGCCGATCCAAGCGTGCGCCGTCTGATCCGGTCACTCGAACAACCCGCCACGACGTCAGAGGAAACCAGCCCATGAGCGAGCACGCTCAAGCCTTCATCACGTACTTGTCCGAGTTGGAGCAGCATGATCGCGGTGCCCTGGCCCATTTGCGCCGGAGTTTGGGCTTTGCGCCGGGTACCTTTCCGCGTGCCTATCCCTATGTCGAGCGCTTCGTGTCTCGCGACAGCCATGCCGAAGATCCAAGGCGCAAGGCGCTCTATCTCACGGCTGGGCTCTTTGCGTTGCACCCACGACATCAGGACAGCGAAAGTCTGGCCACGGCCTTCGGCCATGTCGCACGCCATCGCGATCAACCGGAACCTGATCCGTCAAGACACAAAGTCGGCAGTGTCGAACAGCGCTTTATCGGCCTCCTCGGCGCCGAACCCGAAAGCCTGCCCAGCCTGCTGCGCCAAACCGTGTCGCTGCTCGCGGCGGACGATCGTCCCTGTGACTATGTCCGTCTGCTCGACGATCTGAGCCTCTGGCTTAAGCCGTTCGCGACCGATGGCCGAGACCGGATACGCCAGCGCTGGGCGCGTGACTTCTATCGCGCCTATGTCCCCGATTCGGACGCCACAGATCAAGAACCATCCACCTCGACCGCCACCCCATCCGCTGACTGACAAGGAGCGCACCATGAGCCTCTTCATCGAGTTCCATCTGATCCAGAACTTTGCTCCCTCCAACCTCAATCGGGACGACACGGGCGCGCCGAAGGATGCCATCTTCGGCGGGCAGCGCCGCGCTCGCGTCAGCAGTCAGTGCTTCAAGCGCGCGATTCGGCTCAAGTCCGCTGAACTGGGCACGATCCCGAGCGCGTTCGGTTCGGTACGCACCTTGAAACTCAAGGCCTTGTTGCAACAGCGCTTGACCGAACTCGGACACCCGGAGGCCGGCACTCAAATCGAAACCGCTTTGGCGGCCGCCGGGCTGAAGGTCAAGGACGATGGCAAGACCGAATACCTGTTGTTCCTCGGTCAGGGCGAGATCGAAGGCTTTGCCGAGCTGATCCATACCCATTGGGATGCCCTGAGCGCGCCCGTGAGCGACGAGGGCGGCAAGAAAACCAAAAAGCAGGCCAAGGCCAGCGCGCCGCCTGAGATCGTCAAGGCCGCCAAGTCGATCCTGGATGGTCGGAAAGCGGTCGATGTGGCGCTGTTCGGACGGATGCTGGCCGACCTGCCCGAGGTCAATCAACATGCAGCCTGCCAGGTAGCGCACGCCATCAGTACCCATCGGGTCGAGCGCGAGTTCGACTATTTCACTGCCGTGGATGACGAGGGCGGCATCGATGAGACCGGCGCCGGCATGATCGGACAGATCGAGTTCAACTCAGCCACCTTCTACCGCTACGCCGTCATCGATCCGCGCAAATTGGCGGGCAACCTCAAGGGCGATCACGAGCTGGCCCTGAAGGGCATCGCCGCCTTCACCGAGGCCATGGCGCGCGCTATCCCGACCGGGAAGCAAAACACCTTCGCGGCCCACAATCCGCCGAGCTTCATCGGCGTCGTGTTCCGCCACGCCAGCCCCTTCAATCTGGCCAATGCCTTCGAAAAACCCGTCTGGCCCCGGCCGGATCGCGAATTGACCAGCCTGTCGGTCGAGAAGCTCGCGGAACAGGAAATCGCCATTGCGGGCGCCTTCGGCGACGGTCGGGACATTTGGGGCTATCTGGATCTCACCGGCGCCTGGCCCGAGTCCAAGGGTGTGCCGCATCGGACGCTGCAATCACTGACGGATTGGGTCGTCGAGAATGCCCGTGCAAGGTTGGGAGTCTGATCATGCCAACGTTGCTCCTGCGGCTGGCGGGTCCGATGCAGTCATGGGGCACCACCAGCCGTTTCGATGAACGCGACAGCCAACTGGAACCATCCAAATCCGGGGTGCTGGGCTTGGTGTGTGCGGCTTTGGGTCGCGATCGAACCGAGCCGGTGGATGATCTGGCGCGCTTACGCATGGGCGTGCGCGTGGATCGCGAAGGGCTGCTGATGCGCGATTATCAGACGGTCAAACCGCCTTATCTGAGAGCCAGCGGAACCATTGAACGCAAGGATGCCATCGTGAGTCGCCGCTACTACTTGGCCGATGCCGCCTTTCTGGTTGGCCTCGAAGGTGAGGATCGAAGCCTGCTCGACGCCATGGATTCCGCGCTGCGCGATCCGGTCTGGCCGTTGGCGCTCGGTCGCAAAGCCTTTCCGCCCGCCGCGCCGGTTTGGCTCGAAGGCGGACCGGTCGAGTTGGGACTGCGCGAGGCCTTGATCGGTGCCCCGCGCATCGCCTCCCCACGACATGAAGATCGCGCGGCACTATTGCGCCTGCTGCTGGAACACCCGACAGAAGGGGCGATGCGCTTCGATCAACCGCTCGCGCCCTTTGCCGAGCGCCGTTTCGGCCCGCGCCATATCGCGACGGAGGTCATCGATGTACCTGTCTAGGCTGACCCTCGACCCACGCCACCCGCGAGTCAGGCGCGATCTGGGCAATCTCTATGAGCTGCATCGCACCCTGGCGCGCGCCCATGCACCTGATGCGCAATCGCCACCGCATCGGTTCCTGTGGCGACTGGAAACGAGTCCGTCGACGGCTGGAACCGTCGTGCTGCTCGTTCAATCCGCCGTCGGCTCCGACTGGACATCGCTGGCCGAGCAAACCGGCTATGCCGTGGAGATCTTGGGCAACAAAGCGGTCGACCTGGAACGATTGATCCAGCCTGATACTCGCTATCGCTTCCGACTCCAGGCCAATCCAACCGTCACCCGCAACGGCAAACGTTGGGGACTGGTCAGAGAAGAGGACCAGCTTGCATGGCTGGTTCGACAGGGTGGCCAGCATGGCTTTCGCGTCCTGGCCTGTGTGCGAACCGCCTCTGAACGCCTCCAGGCACGCCGTGCCACCGCAGGCAAGCCCATCACGCTGCAATCGGCTCTGTTCGAGGGCCGACTGGAAGCGACCGATCCGGACCGATTGCGTCAGGCGATCCTAAACGGACTCGGGCACGGAAAAGCCTGGGGATGCGGGTTGCTGTCCGTGGCGAAAGCACCATGAAAGTCGCCGAGATCCTGGAGCGACTGAAGCATGATGGCTGGCACCTGGCCGCAACCAGAGGCAGCCATCGCCAATTCAAGCACGACACCAAGCCAGGGCGGGTCACGGTACCGGGCAAACCAAGCGATGATTTGGCTCCAGGCACGGTGAGCAGCATTACAAATGAGGACCGCGACCATGCGTTACGCCATCGTGATCGAACGAGCAGAGCATAACTACTCGGCTTATGCCCCCGATCTGCCGGGGTGCATCGCCACCGGGCGCACCCTGGAGGAGACCGAGCGGGAGATTCGGGAAGCGATCGAGTTTCATCTGGAAGGTCTGCGAGAAGATGGCTTGCCGGTGCCGACGCCGACCAGTCAGGTCGGCTACATCGAGATTGCGGCCTGATCCCTTCCTCGATCGAGCGACTCCATAACGCGACATGTGCCGACACGACCGAGTGCCATGCTTCCACCACTCAAGCCCATCGCCATGAAGGAACGCATTTCGATGATCTTCATCGAGTACGGAGAAATCGACGTGCTCGACGGGGCCTTCGTCGTGATCGACAAGACCGGCGTGCGCACCCACATTCCGATTGGCAGCATCGCCTGCATCATGCTGGAGCCGGGTACGCGGGTCTCACACCGGGCGGCGGCACTCGCGGCGCGGGTCGGCACCCTGCTGGTCTGGGTCGGTGAGGCGGGCGTGCGGCTCTATGCTTCCGGTCAGCCGGGTGGTGCGCGGTCTGATCGGCTGTTGTATCAGGCCAAACTCGCCCTCGACGATCAGGCTCGACTCAAGGTCGTGCGCAAAATGTACGAACTGCGCTTTGGGGAGAAACCGCCCGAGCGGCGCAGTGTCGAGCAGTTGCGCGGAATCGAAGGGGCGCGGGTCAAGAAGACTTACGAAAACCTCGCCAAGCGGTATGGCGTCCAGTGGTGCGGTCGGCGCTATGACCCCAGCGAATGGGATACCAGTGATGTGCCCAACACCTGCCTGTCGGCGGCCACGGCTTGTCTTTACGGCATCACCGAGGCGGCGATTTTGGCGGCCGGCTATGCCCCGGCGGTCGGATTCATCCACACCGGCAAGCCGCAATCGTTCGTTTACGACATCGCGGATATCGTCAAATTCGAGACCGTGGTGCCGGTGGCGTTCCAGATCGCGGCCAAGAATCCGCCGCAATCGCAAGCTGAGCGTCTGGTTCGGCTGGCCTGCCGAGATGTGTTCCGCGAGAGCAAGCTCCTGGGCAAAATCATTCCGATGATCGAGGAGGTTCTGTCCGCCGGTGAGATCGAACCGCCCAAGCCGGCCCCCGAGGCGGTCGCACCGGCCATCGACGACGGGAAGCCTTTGGGCGATGCTGGTCATCGTCACTGAGAACGCTCCGCCGCGTCTGCGCGGACGGCTCGCGGTCTGGCTGCTGGAGATCCGCGCCGGGGTCTATATCGGCAGCCCCTCAAAGCGGCTGCGTGAGTTCATCTGGAATCAAGTGCTGGAGGGCGTCGAAGATGGCAATGCGGTCATGGCTTGGAACACCAACACGGAGTCGGGCTACGATTTTCTCACCGTCGGCAAGAATCGGCGTGTTCCAGTCGATTTCGATGGTTTGCGGTTGGTCAGTTTCAAGCCGCTCGATGAGCCCGACAAAGCTCTTTGACAATCGAAATCGCGCCCCTTTGAAATGGGGTATTTTGTTGGTAGATTTCTCAGCGTCTGATTTCTTGTTCTAGATCAGGCAAGTATGGGAAGTACGTTCCCCGCGCTCGCGGGGATGAACCGCGGAGCGCGAAGCCCTGCTGGCCCGCCTTGCTACGTTCCCCGCGCTCGCGGGGATGAACCGACCATCTCCCGGGTCAGGCTCCAGCCTTTCGGACGTTCCCCGCGCTCGCGGGGATGAACCGCGCCTGATCGACTCCCATGCAGCGATGGCTGTACGTTCCCCGCGCTCGCGGGGATGAACCGCGCTTGAGTGCCGCCGCCGCGTGCGTGTCGAGACGTTCCCCGCGCTCGCGGGGATGAACCGCGCCGGAAACGGCTCCGGGGCCTCCCACGCGGACGTTCCCCGCGCTCGCGGGGATGAACCGCCGATCCATTCGACTTGAGGGGCTTGCGACTGACGTTCCCCGCGCTCGCGGGGATGAACCGATGGTCCGCGATCTCAGGAGCGCCCTGGCATCACGTTCCCCGCGCTCGCGGGGATGAACCGAGTGTGCGCAGGTCGGCGTGCTTCACGTGAAGACGTTCCCCGCGCTCGCGGGGATGAACCGCGCCAGCCCCAGGCGGACCCACAGATCCCGGTACGTTCCCCGCGCTCGCGGGGATGAACCGCACCAGTCGAGCGCCCAGTCCGGCGTTGCCGGACGTTCCCCGCGCTCGCGGGGATGAACCGCCCTTCATCTTCGCCGTCGATCTCAGCGAGCAACGTTCCCCGCGCTCGCGGGGATGAACCGTTCATCATGGGTTGGCTCCGGTGGTGGTCAAGACGTTCCCCGCGCTCGCGGGGATGAACCGCACCAGTCGAGCGCTCGCCCCGGCGTTGCCGGACGTTCCCCGCGCTCGCGGGGATGAACCGATTACTTGTCGGATGGTAGGCCATATTCCAGAACGTTCCCCGCGCTCGCGGGGATGAACCGTATGACCGCCGCCGAACTGCTGCCGACCCTGCACGTTCCCCGCGCTCGCGGGGATGAACCGGAACGGAAGGATCGGAAGGATTTAATCCGTGCACGTTCCCCGCGCTCGCGGGGATGAACCGTTCCGGGACTCTTCCGGAACTGTTCCGGAATCACGTTCCCCGCGCTCGCGGGGATGAACCGGTCGGCGGTGCGGTCTGGGCGGTCTGAGCGCCACGTTCCCCGCGCTCGCGGGGATGAACCGTCGCCATAGCCGCTCACCTTTGCCACCAAAGCACGTTCCCCGCGCTCGCGGGGATGAACCGTACCCTGAGCTGTCAATAGACGCTATGAGACAACGTTCCCCGCGCTCGCGGGGATGAACCGACACCGATACCCGCGCGCCCGGCGCGGCTGCCACGTTCCCCGCGCTCGCGGGGATGAACCGCGGATCGTCCGGCAACTGGAAGAAGCCGATTCACGTTCCCCGCGCTCGCGGGGATGAACCGGCGCGCGAGCGCGACATGGCGACTGTGGCAGTACGTTCCCCGCGCTCGCGGGGATGAACCGTTGCGGACGATAGCCGATCTCTTTGAAGCGAGACGTTCCCCGCGCTCGCGGGGATGAACCGCCTATAATTTTTCGGGGTTAGCAATATCGCTCACGTTCCCCGCGCTCGCGGGGATGAACCGCCTGTTCCATCGCGCCAAAGGGTTCGTGGCGCACGTTCCCCGCGCTCGCGGGGATGAACCGGCGTAACGTCCGAGGGCGGCGCAATGGCGTTCACGTTCCCCGCGCTCGCGGGGATGAACCGCCAAGAACCATCCGTTCGGGGCGTGTGCCTACACGTTCCCCGCGCTCGCGGGGATGAACCGAAAGAGGAAGAACAGCGCCATCTCAAGGCTCGACGTTCCCCGCGCTCGCGGGGATGAACCGGTGAGAAGGCCGCCGATGCCGCCGCCGCGCTAACGTTCCCCGCGCTCGCGGGGATGAACCGCGAGATTGTAGGAATGAGTTCTCAGTGCTGGGACGTTCCCCGCGCTCGCGGGGATGAACCGTCGGAAAGCTGGTTCGCTACCGTGAATCCGACACGTTCCCCGCGCTCGCGGGGATGAACCGACCGCGCTCGCCGCGCCGGACTGCCGGAAATCGCGTTCCCCGCGCTCGCGGGGATGAACCCGCCGTTTATCGTCGCGCACCTCGGCATGGATCACGTTCCCCGCGCTCGCGGGGATGAACCGTCGCCATAGCCGCTCACCTTTGCCACCAAAGCACGTTCCCCGCGCTCGCGGGGATGAACCGTACTTCAACACGCTACACGTGTAGCTTTCAGTACGTTCCCCGCGCTCGCGGGGATGAACCGATACTGCTCGATCCAGGATCGGACCTCACTGCACGTTCCCCGCGCTCGCGGGGATGAACCAGGATTGCTATTCTTCATGCGGTTGATCGCGACACGTTCCCCGCGCTCGCGGGGATGAACCGAACCGCGACAGCATCGCGGCGGCACTACCGAAACGTTCCCCGCGCTCGCGGGGATGAACCGAAATGTTGGCCGCGTGGCAACGCGACGATTCGACGTTCCCCGCGCTCGCGGGGATGAACCGGGCACCGATCGGCAGCGCGCAACGCGCGAGATACGTTCCCCGCGCTCGCGGGGATGAACCGATAACCCACAACCAGCAGAAAAACGACCAAATACGTTCCCCGCGCTCGCGGGGATGAACCGCTCTTTGAGACCGATCTGTTGGGCAAGGGTCGACGTTCCCCGCGCTCGCGGGGATGAACCGAGACAACCATCAACGCAAGCAGATGAGGTTCCACGTTCCCCGCGCTCGCGGGGATGAACCGAACCGTCCGAGATACTGCCCAAAAGCGATTTTACGTTCCCCGCGCTCGCGGGGATGAACCGCCGCGCCTGCAATGCGGCACAATCCATCCACGACGTTCCCCGCGCTCGCGGGGATGAACCGTCACAATTCCCGCATTTATGGGGCGACATTCCACGTTCCCCGCGCTCGCGGGGATGAACCGGATTCGCTCGCGCTCGCGTTGATCGTTCACGAACGTTCCCCGCGCTCGCGGGGATGAACCGCCGGGCGGTGTTTTTATTCAGACGCCGCTTCAACGTTCCCCGCGCTCGCGGGGATGAACCGATCTACCGTTCGTAGTGAATGAAGGCGCATTCACGTTCCCCGCGCTCGCGGGGATGAACCGATACCAGCCGCGAGTGAAAGGAGGTAGATCAAACGTTCCCCGCGCTCGCGGGGATGAACCGTGCGGTGCAGGCAAGCATACATCGTAGACATTAACGTTCCCCGCGCTCGCGGGGATGAACCGACGGAGCAGGTGGCGATCTACTACTACGACGCACGTTCCCCGCGCTCGCGGGGATGAACCGTGTGATGGGTAGCGGTTTCAGCATCCTGAGCAACGTTCCCCGCGCTCGCGGGGATGAACCGCTATCGATCGCCTTGAGGCGGCTGTGAAGATTACGTTCCCCGCGCTCGCGGGGATGAACCGCGAGCGGCCCTTGATGTGGTCGGTATACGCTTACGTTCCCCGCGCTCGCGGGGATGAACCGATGGAGACCGCCTTGCTGTCGCTCATGCGCACACGTTCCCCGCGCTCGCGGGGATGAACCGCCGGGGACGTGGTGTCCCTGCCTGAAGTCAAGACGTTCCCCGCGCTCGCGGGGATGAACCGTTGGCGACCGGGTACGAGAGCATCGGGCGACGACGTTCCCCGCGCTCGCGGGGATGAACCGACAGGTCGAGTTGGGTGGTCTTTTGCGTGCGCACGTTCCCCGCGCTCGCGGGGATGAACCGCGACGTGGGACGTTGGCGCATGAGCTGATTCTACGTTCCCCGCGCTCGCGGGGATGAACCGTTCAAGTTCATGGATGTGTCCGTCAGCAGATCACGTTCCCCGCGCTCGCGGGGATGAACCGGCAGGATAATGCACTCACGCCACCTCCCCACGACGTTCCCCGCGCTCGCGGGGATGAACCGCAGCCAACGCGCGGTGATGCGCTCGGGCATCAACGTTCCCCGCGCTCGCGGGGATGAACCGGCCGGGCGTAAATAACAACGTTAATCAACAACACGTTCCCCGCGCTCGCGGGGATGAACCGCCGGCAACGGCCCAGGAGAGACACGTTTCTGGACGTTCCCCGCGCTCGCGGGGATGAACCGCGAGACTGGTGGATAGTCGCGCGCCGGCACGGACGTTCCCCGCGCTCGCGGGGATGAACCGACGCGCTGGTTGCTTTTGCGGCCTCTAATCACACGTTCCCCGCGCTCGCGGGGATGAACCGCTGACTGGCCTTGACGATCGCGCTCATGAGGCACGTTCCCCGCGCTCGCGGGGATGAACCGATCATGGCCCAGCATCAATGCGCTATTGATCCACGTTCCCCGCGCTCGCGGGGATGAACCGGCGCGCAGATGGGTCGTGACAAGCGCCGGTTCACGTTCCCCGCGCTCGCGGGGATGAACCGAAAAAACGATGCCGCCCACAATCGCATTCATAACGTTCCCCGCGCTCGCGGGGATGAACCGATCGAAACATTGCGCCAAGGGATCTGGAAGGAACGTTCCCCGCGCTCGCGGGGATGAACCGCTCTATCAGGCCCGCACGGGTGGATTCTCCAGACGTTCCCCGCGCTCGCGGGGATGAACCGCCATTCAGGGGCCGCGTGGATTTCGGCCAGGTACGTTCCCCGCGCTCGCGGGGATGAACCGAATCACGCAGCCATCGCTGGAGGCGGCAGCTAACGTTCCCCGCGCTCGCGGGGATGAACCGGACGACTGGACCGAATACGCCAACGTTTGGGGACGTTCCCCGCGCTCGCGGGGATGAACCGCGCGGCAACCGCTGGATGCACCCGGAATCCACACGTTCCCCGCGCTCGCGGGGATGAACCGATCCGCGCCCGGTTCAGGCGCTCGACCACATAACGTTCCCCGCGCTCGCGGGGATGAACCGCAGCTCCCCAGAGTTCAATCGTGCGGGCGATCACGTTCCCCGCGCTCGCGGGGATGAACCGCTGAGACACGAGACACCCCCCAAGAGAAAGGCACGTTCCCCGCGCTCGCGGGGATGAACCGCACGCGCGAGCCGCCGAAAGCCCAGACAGGAAACGTTCCCCGCGCTCGCGGGGATGAACCGTCGAGACCGAGGATCTTGACGTCCTCGATGGTACGTTCCCCGCGCTCGCGGGGATGAACCAGCAACCGCCAGTTGTGCTGTTCTGGCTCATTTCACGTTCCCCGCGCTCGCGGGGATGAACCGGCATGGCGTGGCTGGCCAGCATGGACGACGTCACGTTCCCCGCGCTCGCGGGGATGAACCGCTTTTCGGCGTCCGTCACATAGGGCGATTGCAACGTTCCCCGCGCTCGCGGGGATGAACCGCTGCTGGCGCTCGACTGGCCGTTACCGGCGATACGTTCCCCGCGCTCGCGGGGATGAACCGGCCCGGCTGTCGTCTCCGCCGGCGCATGTCGCACGTTCCCCGCGCTCGCGGGGATGAACCGCCCGATCTGGTCGCGCTGCTGACCACGGCAGCACGTTCCCCGCGCTCGCGGGGATGAACCGGATTGCTTACAGGTTGCTCTGTTGACAGTATAACGTTCCCCGCGCTCGCGGGGATGAACCGATCCCGAGACCATGCGCCGGATCTGGACGGATACGTTCCCCGCGCTCGCGGGGATGAACCGCGACATCTCGCCGGTCGAGATCGCGATCGTTCACGTTCCCCGCGCTCGCGGGGATGAACCGTGCTGAGGACTTTTTCTGCCTGGACGAACCGTACGTTCCCCGCGCTCGCGGGGATGAACCGCGATCCGATCTGCGCGCACTTCGGCAAGTACCACGTTCCCCGCGCTCGCGGGGATGAACCGACCTACCGTTTGTGGTCAGTGAGGGCGCGTTCACGTTCCCCGCGCTCGCGGGGATGAACCGCCCGCCAAGCAGGCACCCAAGGCCATGCAGACACGTTCCCCGCGCTCGCGGGGATGAACCGAAACCGATGAAATGCAAAAACTGTGGTAGCTAACGTTCCCCGCGCTCGCGGGGATGAACCGACCCATCATGCCCGGACGGACGTAAATAAAGCACGTTCCCCGCGCTCGCGGGGATGAACCGCCGCCGATGTTGCACTGAATGGGTTGCTGGTTACGTTCCCCGCGCTCGCGGGGATGAACCGCTCGCGAGGACAAGCGGCTCGAAATCGTCTGCACGTTCCCCGCGCTCGCGGGGATGAACCGGCGTAGAAACGAACAAACTCATCGTACCTGGGACGTTCCCCGCGCTCGCGGGGATGAACCGGCATGGGGTAAAGCGAAGCATTTCCGCGAAGGACGTTCCCCGCGCTCGCGGGGATGAACCGTCGTCTCCCGGTTTCAGGCGCGCGCGGCACTGACGTTCCCCGCGCTCGCGGGGATGAACCGCCGATTGCGTGATGGCAAAACAGATCACCGCGACGTTCCCCGCGCTCGCGGGGATGAACCGCACGCACACGGCTATGTGCTCGCGTCGGTGACACGTTCCCCGCGCTCGCGGGGATGAACCGGTTTCGACCTCATTTTCGGTGCGCACAGCCTTACGTTCCCCGCGCTCGCGGGGATGAACCGGCCGAGAGCGACCCCGACTGGATCAGTTATTGACGTTCCCCGCGCTCGCGGGGATGAACCGCTCCGGCGTGCCGCAGGCAACACGCCGATTTTACGTTCCCCGCGCTCGCGGGGATGAACCGTTCATCCGGTTCCATTTCGGCCTCCATCTGTAACGTTCCCCGCGCTCGCGGGGATGAACCGACCGCCATCACCGTCTCGACGAGATCGGTTTCACGTTCCCCGCGCTCGCGGGGATGAACCGAATAGCGACCTTTTCCTCGGTCGGCGCAATAGACGTTCCCCGCGCTCGCGGGGATGAACCGCCCTGCTGGCCCGCCTCGCTGAGATCGATGCCACGTTCCCCGCGCTCGCGGGGATGAAC
The DNA here is from genome assembly GCF_018409545.1 of Allochromatium tepidum. Lineage (GTDB taxonomy): Bacteria > Pseudomonadota > Gammaproteobacteria > Chromatiales > Chromatiaceae > Thermochromatium > Thermochromatium tepidum_A. Next base: position 2,511,356 of record NZ_AP024563.1, read on the forward strand.
CGGCCAATCTTGCGCGGCCAACCGATCCCATGCGACGTTCCCCGCGCTCGCGGGGATGAACCGGTTGCATTGAGATTCGCGACCAGTGCCGTTGCACGTTCCCCGCGCTCGCGGGGATGAACCGGCAGCGCTCCTGGCCGGCAAGCCGCCGTCGCCACGTTCCCCGCGCTCGCGGGGATGAACCGCCCGATCCGGTTCGGGATCGCGTGGGGTTCGTACGTTCCCCGCGCTCGCGGGGATGAACCGGTCGTGCAGAAATTGGGCGTGGCCGTCAGTACACGTTCCCCGCGCTCGCGGGGATGAACCGCCTGCTGATCGCTCAGGCTCAGTGCGAAGGCATGCAAATCCTCACCTACGATCGACTGTTCCAGGACTATCTGCCGGAGACGCGACTCGTGCGCTCCAGTCCGCCGGCCAACGACCCTGCATAACGCGCTTCAAATCGCGCCCGAACCTCAACCCAACGCCTCCGGCGCCGCGATCAGCGCCATACGCACCAGATCGGCCAGCGACTCGGCGCGCATCTTCTCCATCACCCGCGCGCGATGCGCCTCGACCGTCTTGGCGCTCACCCCGAGCGCGGCGGCGATCTCCTTGTTCGACTTGCCGTCCGTGACCATGGCCATGACCTCGTGCTCGCGCGGCGTCAGCTCGGCCAGACGTCTGGCGATGTCGGCCCGCGCCAGGCGATTGGCGCGTGTCTTCTGATCATGGTCCAGCGCGTTGCGGAGGCTGCGCAACAGATCCTCGTCATGGAAGGGCTTTTCGATGAAGTCCATGGCTCCGGCCTTCATGGCGCGCACCGCCATGGCCACGTCACCATGGCCCGTGATGAGGATGACCGGGATCCGGAACCCCTCGCGCGCCAGATAGGCTTGCAGCTCCAGACCGCTCATGCCGGGCATACGCACGTCCAGCAGCAGACAACCGGCGCGGCCGGGATAATAGTCGGCCAGGAAGGCATCGGCCGAGTCATAGGTCTTGACCGACATCCCGGTCGATTCGATCAGCCATTGCAGCGAGGTGCGCATGGCCTGGTCGTCGTCGACGATGAATACAGTGGCGTTGGCTTCGGCAGTCATGTTCAATCGATGGGTTCCAGCACGTTCGCCCGCACGCCGGCGTCGTCCTGGACGGGCGGCGCGAGCGGCAGGCGCAGATGAAAGGTCGAGCCCTGCCCAAGCACGGACTCGGCCCAGATACGTCCCTCGTGATTCTCGACGATGGTCTGGCTGATGGCCAGCCCCATCCCCATGCCGCCCTCCTTGGTGGTGACGAAGGGGTCGAAGAGACGCTTCAGGTGCTCGGGTTCGATCCCAGGCCCGCTGTCGGCGACGGCGACATGCGCCCAGTCGTCTTCCATCTCAGTACGGATCCGGAGCCGACGCTCCGATTCCGGCCGCTCTTCCAGCGCATCGAGCGCGTTGCCGACCAGATTGAGCAGCACCTGTTCGACCTGGACCAGATCGACACAGACCGGGATCGCCTCGCCGCTCAGCTCCAGCTCGATCGCCACCCCGACCCGGCTGGTCTCAAACTCCAGGAAGGAGCAGACCTCGCGCACCAGATGATTAAGATCGGCCCCGGCGCGCGCCGGCGGCTGCTTGCCGACCAGGGCGCGCAACCGCTTGATGATCTCGCTGGCGCGCTTGGCCTGGGCGGTGATCTGGTTCATGGCCCCGACCAGTTCCTCGGGCTGCCCCTGACCTGCCTGCAACCGTCGCACACAGCCGTTGGCATAGTTGACGATGGCCGAGAGCGGCTGGTTGAGCTCGTGCGCCATGCCGGTGGCCACCTCACCCATGGTGCTCAGGCGGCAGACATGCACCAGTTCGGCCTGATGCTGACGCGACTCCTGCTCGGCGCGGCGCACGGCCGTGATGTCGCGCGCATAGAGATTGACGTACCCGAGATCGCGGATCGGCGCCAGCAGCAGCGAATAGACCTGTCCGCCGACCTCCAGTTCACGTTCCAGCGGCTGCGCGGTCTCCAGGGCGGCGGCGACCGCCGCGCCCCAGTCCTCGGGCAGCGGCTCGCCCGGATCGGCGTTCCAGGCACGCAACAGCGGACGGCTGGCGTTGTTGGCATAGACGATCAGTCCGGCGGCGGTGACGCGCAGGATCGGATGCGGACTCTCGCCGGCGAAGCGCGCCAGACTCTTGATCTCCTGCTCGGCCTGCTTGCGGCTGCTGATGTCGTGGATGTAGAGGGTGAAGAAACGCTCGCCGACCCGCTCAATGGGCGCGATCGAGATCTCGACCGGGATTTCGGCGCCGTCGGCGCGCAGCGCGATCAGCTCACCGCGCCCGAGCGGCTCGCGATGACGATGGCGCGAGCGGTCGAGCAGGCGCTTGAAGGCGGGACGGGCCAGATCCGGCAGGAAACGCTCGCTGAAGACGGCACCGAGCGCGAAGGGCCGCCCCACGTCGAACAGCCGCTCGGCGGCCGGGTTGTATTCGATCACCCGTCCGCTGTGGTCCAGGGTGACGATGGCATCGAGCGAGGCCTCCATCATCGCCGCCTTGAGCGCCTCGCTCTCGCGCATCGCCGCCTGATGGCGCCGGCTCATCTCCTCGCGCGCCTTGAGCACCAGTTGGGTGAAGTGCCGGATCCAGTCCTCCAGCAGCACCAGCTGATTGCCGGCGCGCTGGAAGCCCGGCTCGGGGATGCCGAGCGCGCGTTGCGAGAAGCGGGTCATGCGCTTGAGCACCTTGTTAAGGCGCGCCGAGACCAGATAGATCAGCCCCGTGAACACGATCACGAACACGGCGGCGGCATAGAAACGCTGGCGACGTTCGAAGATGCGCACATGACGCGACATCCGCTCGACGCGCGACTGCGGCACCAGGGTGGCAAACATCAGGTTCGAATCCGAACCCTCGTACTCAGGCAGCGCCTGCGAGGTGATGACATGGGTCTCGCTCCAGTCGCTCAGTAGCGAGTCGACGGGAATGAGGCCGGGGTCGAGACTGGCGAGCAGACGCTGATCATCACTGTCGACCAGGGCCACCGAGGCTCGTCCGACATCGATGCCGCGTTGCGAGGCAGCCAGGAAGGTCGCGTCGATCGGGACGAGCACCACCAGATAGCCCATGTGATAGCCGCCCGCATCCTCGGCCGCATCACTGGCGATCAGATAGAGCCGCTCGTCGAGACGATCGATGACGGTACGGATGTCGTGCCGGTCGAGCCACTGGGTCGGCACCTGGGCGGCGATCTCGGACGGTACGGCTTGCGATCCGGCCTGGAAGACCTCGCGCACCCGGCCATGCAGGTCGGTCAGGAGTACATGACTGGGCGGCGCGAGTGCGTCGCGCTCGAAGAAGTCCGGCAGCCACTGCGGACGGAAGTCCTTGTAGACGACCGGCTCGACGCCCTCGTCGTCGGACCAGAACAGGGGTTCGAGATATTCCGACAGCGTGCGGTAGTTGGCCAGCAGGCGCGTGGTGGCCGCATAGCCGGCGATATAGCGGTCGAAGCGGATCAGGCTCTCGCGTGCGCGCAAGTCGAGCTGGACCTGGAGTTCCTGGTCGAAGATCTTGTCGACCTGCCGACTCTGGATCTGATCGAGCACGGTCCAGACGGCAATGCCCGTGGCCAGACCGACGACGATCGCGATCCAGGGCATGGGTACCCGTCGCAAAAGACTGAAGAGAAATGGTTTAATACTCATCTTTGAATCGCGCCGGTGACGGCGTGCGTCGGCTCGGAGGCATCCTGGCTCACGCGCGGCGCCGTGCTCGTTCCGAAGGCGGTTCGATCAGCCCTGGCGGCCTCGTCCGAGGCCAATTCACTCCAACCCTGTGGACCCACACTGAAGACCATGTCATTCGACCTCTCGCAAGCCCAGAAACCCTCCATCCTGCGCCGCCTCGGCGCGTTCTTCTACGATGCGCTGCTGCTGGTGGCGGTGCTGATGGTCGCCAACGCCATCGTCGTCATTCCCTACGAGGTGATCAACGGCCATCCGGTCTATGAGAGCTTCGTCCCTCTGACCCTGATGCGACTCTATCTGCTCGGCGTGATCGGCGCCTTCTATGTCTATTTCTGGACCCACGGCGGCCAGACGCTCGGCATGAAGGCCTGGCGCCTCCAGGTCATCGCTCAGGATGGCCAGGCGGTCGGTTTCAATGCCGCCGTCAAGCGCTTCGTCTGGTCGATCCTGAGCCTGATCCCGGCGGGTCTGGGTCTGTGGTGGAGTCTGTTCAACCGTCAGGGTCTGGCCTGGCACGACAGCCGCTCGAACACCCGCGTCGTGCTGCTGCCGAAGAGCGCCTGAGTCCGCCTGCCCTGGGGTGCGCACGGCGCGCCCAGGGTCAGCCCACCCGCCTGAGCAGGAGCATGGCCGCGCCGATGAAGAGCACGGGCGGGGCGATGGCGGCCAGAAAGGCGTTCATCCCGAACAGGAGCGCCAGATAGGCGAAGGTGCGGCTGACCAGATAGTAGACCAGACCGATCAGGATACCGGCCAGCATCCGCCGGCCCATCCCGGTGCTGCGCGAGGAACCGAGCAGCAGCGGGATGGCGATCAGGATCATCGACAGCGTCAGCACCGGATGCAGCACCTTGCCCCAGAAGGCGATCTCGTAGGCGCCGGCGTCCTGCTTGTTGACCGACATGAAGCGGATGTATTTGTAGAGTCCCCATACCGGCAGGGCGTGCGGGTCGGCCACCACCACCTTGAGCAGACCCGGATCGAGCATCGAGTCCCACTCGGCGTGCTCGATGCGCTCGACCTTCACCCCCTCGCCATCGACACGGCTCAGGGCGATCCCCTCCAGTACCCAGCGTCCATCTTCGTAGCGCGCGCCCTCGGCGTGACTCGCCTCCAGCGTGCCCTTGGCGGCATCCACCCGGTAGATGTCGATGTCGCGCAGACTGGTCCCGGAACGGATCTCGCGGATGTTCACATAGGCCCCGTCGTCGATGGCCCAGAAGCCATAGGGCGTCAGTTGTGCCGCCTCGCCCGAGAGCGCCAGACGCCGCAGTTCGACGCCGCGCTGCTCGGCGATGGGCGCGACCAGCTCGCCGAGCACCACGGCGACGGTCGCCAGCACCAGTCCGCCGAGCAGGGCCGCGCGCACCAGACGCCCGACCGAGATCCCGGCGGCGCGCATGGCGACCAGTTCCGAGCGACTGGCCAGTGTGCCCAGGCCGATGAGCGCGCCGATCAGGGTCGCGATCGGAAAGAGTTGATAGAGATAGCGCGGCAGGCTCAGGAACGTGAACAGCATGGCCTCGGTCAGACCGTAGCGCTCGGTGCCGATGGCGTCGAGTTCGTCCGACAGGATGAAGACGCCCATCAGCGGCAGCAGCCCGCCGAGCGTCAGCAGGGTGCCGCTCATCACCGCCCAGGCCAGATAACGATCCAGAATCCGCATGTCACTGCGTCCAGGTTGATTGAGTTGAGATCACGGGCGTCTTGCATACCACGACGGACGCACCGGCGCCATTTTCTGTAAACTTCAGCCTTTCGCATCTCGACCGACCTTCAGGAGCAGGCGATGGAGTTCAAGATCAAGACCGGCGATCTCGCCACCCACAAGACCCCCTGTCTGGTACTCGGGATCTTCGAGAAGCGCAAGCTCTCGGGACCGGCCGAGCGGATCGACGCGGCCGGCGACGGTCATCTGAGCCGACTGCTCAAGAAGGGCGACATCGAGGGCGAGGCCGGCCAGACGCTGATGCTCTACGACCTGCCCGGCGTGACCGCCGAGCGCGTGCTCCTGATCGGGCTGGGCAAGAAGAAGGAATTCACCCGCGCCAATTATCGCAAGGCGCTGGCGGCGGCCACGACCCTGCTGCAACAGAGCGGCGCCGGTGAGGCGACCCTGGCCCTCCCGGAGACCCTGCCGAATACGCTCGATCTCTACACCGGCGTGCGCGATGCCGTGGTGACGGTCGAGGACAAAGTCTATCGCTACAGCCGCACCAAGGACGACAAGCGCGCGCCCAAGACGCCGCTCAAGCGCCTGAACCTCTGGGTCGGCAAAAAGTCCGAGACTGCCCAGGCCGAGCGCGCCGCGCGTCATGGTCAGGCGATGGCCGAGGGCATCCGGCTGGCGCGCGAACTCGGCAACCTGCCCGGCAACATCTGCACCCCGAGCTATCTGGCCGAGCAGGCGCGCGCACTCGGCAACCAGTATCCCAGGCTCGAAGTCGAGGTGCTCGAAGAAGACCGGATGGCCGAATTGGGCATGGGCGCCCTGCTCTCGGTCTCGCGCGGCAGCCGTCAGCCGGCCAAGCTGATCGTCATGCACTATCGCGGCGCGGCCAAGGAGACCAAGCCGCTGGTGCTGGTCGGCAAGGGCCTGACCTTCGATGCCGGCGGCATCTCGCTCAAGCCTGCCGCCGAAATGGACGAGATGAAGTACGACATGGCCGGCGGCGCGGCGGTCATCGGCACCCTACGCGCCGTCTGCGAGCTGGAACTGCCCCTCCATCTGATCGGCGTGGTGCCGGCCTCCGAGAACCTGCCCGACGGCGCGGCCAACAAGCCGGGCGACATCGTCACCAGTCTCTCGGGCCAGACCATCGAGATCCTCAACACCGACGCCGAGGGCCGTCTCATCCTCTGCGATGCGCTGACCTACTGCGAGCGCTTCGACCCCGAGATCGTCGTCGACCTGGCGACCCTGACCGGCGCCTGCGTGGTCGCGCTCGGCAAGCACCCGGCCGGACTCTTCACCACCGACGACCGGCTCGCCGCCGAACTCCTGGCCGCCGGCGAGGCGGCGGGCGATCGCGCCTGGCGCCTGCCGCTGTGGGACGAGTATCAGAGCCAGCTCGACAGCAACTTCGCCGACATGGCCAACGTCGGCGGACGCGACGGCGGGGCCATCACCGCCGCCTGCTTCCTCGCGCGCTTCACCAAGAAGTATCGGTGGGCGCATCTGGACATCGCCGGCATCACCTGGTTGACCGGCAAGGAGAAAGGAGGCACCGGACGCCCGGTGGCGCTGCTCACGCACTGGTTGCTGGAGCGCGCCGGACAAGGCTAGCCCCTGGCAGACTGGCCATCGTCGACCCTGACCGGCGGCCCAGTGACCGCCGGCCGTCATCGCAACTCATCTGAGACGACACGATCGCATGAACGACACCGTCAAATATCTGCTCGACGAGCAGCACCTGCCCCGCTTCTGGTACAACATCAACGCCGATCTGCCCAAGCCGCTCGATCCGGTGCTGCATCCGGGCACCCAGCAGCCGATCGCGCCCGAGGAACTGGAGGTCATCTTCCCGCGCGGCGTCATCGAGCAGGAGATGAGTACCGAGCGCGAGATCGAGATTCCGGCGCCGGTGCGCGAGGTCTGGCGTCAGTGGCGCCCCTCCCCGCTCTATCGCGCGCGCCGTCTGGAACAGGCGCTCCAGACCCCGGCCAAGATCTTCTACAAGTACGAGGGCGTCAGCCCCGCCGGCAGCCACAAGGCCAACTCGGCCATCGCCCAGGCGTTCTACAACAAGGCCGAGGGTGTGAAGCGCATCACCACCGAGACCGGCGCCGGGCAGTGGGGTTCGTCGCTCTCGCTCGCCGGCTCCATGTTCGGGATCGAGATCCTGGTCTACATGGTCAAGGTCAGCTACAACCAGAAGCCCTATCGGCGCGCCTTCATGGAGGCCTTCGGCGCCCGGTGCATCGCCAGCCCCAGCGACACCACCGAGTCCGGCCGCGCCGTGCTCGCCGAGCATCCGGACAGCACCGGCAGTCTGGGCATCGCCATCAGCGAGGCGGTGGAATTGGCCGCCCAGCGCGAGGACACCAAGTACGCCCTCGGCAGCGTGCTCAACCATGTGCTCCTGCACCAGACCGTGATCGGTCTGGAGGCGATGAAGCAACTGGAGATGGCCGACGCCTATCCCGACATGGTCATCGGCTGCACCGGCGGCGGCAGCAACTTCGCCGGCATCGCCTTCCCCTTCCTCGGCGAGCAACTGCGCGGCGGGCGTGCGGTCGAATGCATCGCGGTCGAGCCATCGGCCTGTCCGACGCTCACCAAGGGCCGCTTCGCCTACGACTTCGGCGACACGGCGCATCTCACGCCGCTGTGCAAGATGTTCACCCTGGGATCGAGCTTCGTTCCGCCCGGCTTCCATGCCGGCGGTCTGCGCTACCACGGCATGGCCCCGCAGGTCAGCCATCTGGCCGCGCTCGGTCTCATCGCCCCGCGTTCCTACAACCAGCTCGAATGCTTCGCCGCCGGTCTCCAGTTCGCCAAGGCCGAGGGCATCATCCCGGCGCCCGAGGCCAACCACGCGGTGCGCGCGGCCATCCACGAGGCCGAGAAGTGCCGCGAGACCGGCGAGGCCAAGACCATCCTGTTCAACCTCAGCGGTCACGGCAACTTCGACATGCAGGCCTATACCGACTATCTGGGCGGCAAGCTCCAGGATCTGGACTATGCCGAGAACGAGGTCGCCATGGCGCTCGCCGGACTGCCGTCGATCGGCTGAGCGAGGTCCGATGCCTGAAGCCCCCTGACCGGATCGCCTGTGTCATCGACTTGGAGCGAGGAGCCTCCCGGATGCCGACTCGATCATCTGGACGCGAATCCATCTTGAAGCGGAGTCCGGGACACTGGATACTCCTGATCGCTCTGGTCGGGGGGCCGATCGGGTCGGCACCGGCCTTGGAGCCGGCGCCCATGCCTGAACCTGAACCCGTGACGGCGACGGAAGGCGCCGAACCCAAGCTCGAGACGGAGACGCCGAGGTCACAGCCGACCGAAGAGGCCGGGACCGAGGCCGCACCCGAAGCACCCCCGCACGCTCTCGAAGAACTCCAGCACCGGATTCAGGGCATGCAGGGCAAGCTGCGTGAATCGGCACTGGCGCGCAAGAGTGCCGATCAGGCACGGATGGAGGCCGAGCGCCGGCTCGCCGAGAACATGCAGGCACTCGAAGCCCTGCGCGCCGCTCACGCCAAACTGGAGCAGCGGCTGAGCGACTGCGAGTCGGTCCGGAGCCGGCTCACCGAGGAGTTGCAGCGACGGGGCGCGGCCGACAGGACGCTCTATCAGGTCCGTCCCGGCGACAACCTGGCCGCAATCAGTCTGCATTTCTATGGGCGTGCCGATCAGTGGCGCGTGATCTTCGAGGCCAACCGATCTCTGCTCGACGCCCCGGACCGGCTGACGCCCGGCATGACGCTCGTCATCCCCTGAAGGCGCGTCCGGCTCAGGGTTCCCTGTCGCCCTTGAGCATGGCCATGACGGCCGACAGTTCCTCGCCGGCCTCGGCGATCACGTCGACCGTGCCGTCGGTGGCCGGGAAGCCCAGCCCGAGCTTGTAGTAGGCCGGCACCTCGTCGTAGCGCGGCAGCGGACCGCGCGACTCGGACTGATTGAGCCGATAGAGCCGCGCGACCCGCACGATGTCGGAGTAATTGGGCGCCTCCCGGTCGTCGCGATACCAGTCGCCCGAATAGCGCACGATCTCGGTGATCTCAGGCCCCAGCCCCCAGTAACCGACCACCAGCTCGCCGACCAGACGGTGCAGCTTGATGATGGCCGCCTCCAGCTCGTCCTCGCCGACCTGGATCTCGTGGCGGCTGACATAGTCGAGGATCGGGATCACGCCCACGTCGTGCACCAGCCCGGCCAGCATCGCGTGTTCGGGATTGAATTTCGGACAGTGGCGCGCGATCACATAGCTCAGGGCCGAGATATGGACGCTACGGTTCCAGGCCGCCTTCATGCGGTGTTTCATGATCGGCGACTTGGTGCGGAACAACTGCTGCATCGACAGGCTCATGACCGCCGAGCGCGTGATCTCCATGCCGAGCCGGATGATGGCGTTGCGCACGTCCGGGATGGTCTTCACGCCGCGATAGACGGCGCTGTTGGCCAATCGGATCAGCCCGCCCGTGACGGCCGGATCGACCTGGACGATGCGCGCCAGGCGCGCCGAGGTGATGTTGGGATCCTTCATCGCGTCCTGGATCGCGCGGGCGACCTTGGGCAGCGTCGGCAGGGCCAGCTTGTCCTCTTTATAGGCGTGATAGAGCTTGCCGAGCAGGGCGCCCTCGGCATCGCTCAGATCCAGCTCGTCGAGCGAGCCGGGCACGGCCGGACGCCTCGGGTTGCTCAGACTGTCGTAGAGCTGACGATCGAGGCGCAACAGATCGGAATCGGCCGTGAACACCGCCTGATCGAGCAGGTGGTGCTCGGAGAAGACCGGCTGCAAGGCACGGCGACCGCCGGCCTGGATCAGCTCCTTGGTCTCGCCCCGAACGAGACAGACCTGCCCCGAGAGCAGATACAGGATCCAGGGATGCTCCTGGACGGCTGTGATCCGCTTGCCGGCCGGCACGGCGGCGATCTGACCGCTTGAGGCCAGGCGGGCGCGCTGATCCCGGTCCAGGTCATGGACGGGGCTGAGATCGTCCAGGGTCGAGTTGGTCAGGATCTGGGGCATAATAGGGTTCTCTCTTCGCCGTTTACCACATTCATACGGAATCCATGGCTCAATATATCTACACGATGAACCGGGTCGGCAAGGTCGTGCCGCCCAAACGTGTCATTCTGCGCGACATCTCGCTGTCGTTCTTCCCCGGCGCCAAGATCGGCGTGCTGGGTCTCAACGGTTCGGGCAAGTCCTCGCTCCTGCGCATCATGGCCGGGATCGACACCGAGATCGAGGGCGAGGCGCGCCCGCAGCCCGGCATCAAGGTCGGCTATCTGCCCCAGGAGCCGCAGCTCGATCCGACCAAGGACGTGCGCGGTAATGTCGAGGAAGCGCTCGGCCACATCAAGGCCGCGCTGGAGCGGCTCGACGCCGTCTATGCCGCTTACGCGGAGCCGGACGCCGACTTCGACGCGCTGGCCAAAGAGCAGGCCGAACTCGAGAATCTGATCGAGGCCACCGACGGACACAACCTGGACCGCACGCTCGAGGTCGCCGCCGATGCCCTGCGTCTGCCGCCCTGGGACGCGGACGTCAACAAGCTCTCCGGTGGTGAGCGCCGGCGCGTGGCGTTGTGCCGGCTACTGCTGTCGAAGCCCGACATGCTGCTCCTGGACGAACCGACCAACCATCTCGACGCTGAGTCTGTGGCTTGGCTGGAGCGCTTCCTGCACGAGTATCCGGGTACCGTGGTCGCCGTCACCCACGACCGCTACTTCCTAGACAACGTCGCCGGCTGGATCCTGGAGCTCGACCGCGGTCACGGCATCCCCTGGGAGGGCAATTATTCGTCCTGGCTGGATCAGAAGGAACAGCGCCTGGAGCTGGAGCAGAAGCAGGAGCAGGCCCGTATCAAGGCCATGAAGCAGGAACTGGAGTGGGTGCGCACCAATCCCAAGGGCCGTCAGGCCAAGAGCAAGGCGCGTCTGGCCCGCTTCGACGAACTGCAATCGCAGGAATTCCAGGCCCGCAACGAGACCAACGAGATCTACATACCGCCGGGGCCGCGTCTCGGTGATCTGGTCATCGAGGCCGTGGGCCTGAAGAAAGCCTATGGCGACAATCTGCTCTACGAGAATCTGTCGTTCAACCTGCCCAAGGGCGGCATCGTCGGCATCATCGGTCCCAACGGCGCGGGCAAGACCACGCTGTTCCGGCTGCTGACCGGGCGCGAACAGCCGGATGCGGGTGAGTTGCGCATCGGTGAGACGGTCGAGATCGCCTATGTCGACCAGAGCCGCGACGCGCTCGACGACAACAACACCATCTGGGAGGAGATCTCGGGCGGGTCGGACATCATCACGGTCGGCCGCTACGAGATGCCCTCGCGCGCCTATTGCGGGCGCTTCAACTTCAAGGGCACGGATCAACAGAAGCGCATCGGCGATCTGTCGGGCGGTGAGCGCAACCGGGTGCATCTGGCCAAGGTGCTCAAGCGCGGCGGCAATCTGCTGCTCCTGGACGAACCGACCAACGATCTGGACGTCGAGACCCTGCGTGCGCTCGAAGAGGCGTTGCTGGTGTTTCCCGGCTGCGCGGCGGTCATCAGCCACGATCGCTGGTTCCTGGATCGTGTCGCGACCCATATCCTGGCCTTCGAAGGCAACTCGGAGGTGGTCTGGTTCGAGGGCAACTATGCCGACTACGAGGCCGACCGTCATCGTCGGCTCGGCACTGAGGCCGATCAGCCGCATCGGTTGAAGTATCGGCGCCTGTCGGCCTGATCGGGGTGCGTCCGGCCCGTCGTTTGGGGCTGGACGCGCGCCGGATCAATGACCATTGATTCCACCGTTGCCGCACCCTTCCACGGGCTTTATGATCGATACTTGTCTCAGATCCGGAACGTTCTATCCAACAAACGCCGCCTGTCGGCCCGGACCCTGGAGGTTGATATGAGCAGTCGATCCAATCTCGTTCGTTGGCTGGGCGCCTTCACGCTTGGCCTCTGTCTCGTCCCGCTCGTCGAGGCGCAACCGCCGGGCGGCGGCTGGGGTCCGGGCGGCGGCATGGGTTGGCAGGCCCCGGCGTTCGCCGAGTTCGATCTGGACGGCAATGGTGTCCTGACCGAGGCCGAGTTCTACCAGGCACGGGCACAACGCATCGCCGAACGCTCGCAACAGGGTTATGCCATGCGCGGTCTGGCCAATGCGCCCGAGTTCGGTGAGATCGACCTCAACGGCGATGGCCGGGTCGACGCGGCCGAGTTCGCCTCGGCCCAGGCCCGGCATCGTCAGCAGCGGTTCCAGACGCCCTGAGCGCCGTCCATCCGCTCGGGGGTCATCCGGGTTCACTCGACCAGCAATGAACGCACCGCCGTCACCGAGCGCGCCAGGATCTCGGCGCGGCGCTGTTCCGCGCCCTCCCGATCCGGCTCGCAGAGCGCGCGGCAGAGCCGGTCGGTCGGGGCTTCGAAGTCGCAGTGACTGGCCCCGGCGATGCGCTCGATGCGCGCCTGTCGCGCCGCCGCCAGCGTGGCCAGACCATTGTTGTAGGCATTGCAGGAGGCCGGTTCACCGAACAGCCCGATGACCGGCCGGTCGAACTCCCGCACCATGAGACGCCCCAGCTCCCGCGCATCGACCAGATCCAGGGTCAGCACGCCGAGCGTGCGCGGGTCGTTGCGCGCCGCCACCAGCGCCGCCAGTCCGCCGGCCGAGAAGCCGGCATAGACCAGACGCCGCGCCTCCAGCCGATCGGCGACCGCGATCAGGTCGAAACCGTTGCGCGCATGATTGCCGCGCCAGGGTCGGGTGTTGCAGAAATCGACCGTCACCACCGAGATCCCGGTCTCGGCCAACGCACGCGCCAAGCCGGCGAGCCGTGCCTTGTCGCGCAGAAAGCCGTGTGCCAGGACCACCAGCTCGCCCGGCGTGGCCGAGGCCGGACGATACCAGGCATAGTCCAGGGTGCAGCCGGTCGCCGACTCGGCCCGACCCCATTCGATTCGCACGCCTGGAGTCACGCCCGCCGCAAGCGGCCGGCTCGGTCGCGACGCGGCGATATGACCCGGAGCCTCGTGCATGACACCGCCGAAACATCCGACCAGTACCAGACAAGCGACCCAGACCGCTGTAAACTTCGATTGACAAGGCATCGTCCAACTCATTTGACAGTGACGCGCGACCGTTTCGGTCCTTCCGGCTCGATGTGCCGGCAGATTCCAGACGGTTAGCCCGTGGATGCCGCCCACCCCGAGCGATCTCGCGATTGATTGAGCAAAGGTATTGAGCCGATGGACTCCGCGATCAACCCTCCAGACAAGCACGCGACGCGCGGCCGGCCGCTGCCCGCCGCCGTCGACGCCCCGCGCCACGATCTCCAGACCAGCGCCGGCGGACGTGTCCATTACTACGCCGACACCAGCGCCGGCGGCCGTCCGCTGGTGCTGATCCACAGCATCAACGCCGCGCCCAGTGCGATGGAGATGAAGCCACTCTTCGAGCACTTCCGCGCCTGCCGTCCGGTCTATGCGCTCGATCTGCCCGGCTTCGGACACTCCGAGCGCGCCAAACGACGCTATTCGCCCGAACTCTACGCCAAGGTCATCGGCGAGTTCCTGGCCGAGGTGGTCCGGGAACCGGCCGATCTGATCGCCTACTCGCTCGGCTGTGAGTTCGCCGCCATCGCCGCAGCGAACGCGCCGGAGCGCGTGAACTCGCTGGCGCTGCTCTCGCCGACCGGTTTCAACACCCGCGGACTGCCGACCGGCGCCGCCGCTGAGCGTGCCCATCGATTCCTGAGCCTCCCCGGACTCAGCGACGGGCTCTATGGCCTGCTGACCACCCGCGCCAGCATCAAGTATTTCTACAATCAGGTCTTCGCCGGCTCGACCCCGCCCGAGCTGATCGACTACGCCTACGCCACCACGCATCAGCCGGGGGCCAAGATCGCTCCGCTCTACTTCCTGTCCGGGCTGCTCTTCACGCCGCGTGCCTGCGACAGCCTCTACCCCCGTGTGACCCAGCCGGTGCTGGCGCTCTACGATAAGGATCCCAACATCGACTTCCAGGAGTTGCCGGATTTCCTCGGCCGTCAGTCCAACTGGCGCGCCGAGCGTCTGACACCGACCAACGGGATGCCGCAGTGGGAGAAGCCCGCCGAGACCATCGCGGCCATCGAGCGTTTCTGGGACTCACTCGGCTAGGAGCGCACCGCGCTGCATGATGTAGCGCGTCCTGTCGCGCCCCTGGACGCGCGGGAACCCCTGTGGGTGTCCGCGCGTCCTAGAGGGTTCGTCCCATTCCCCTGCCCCGCCACGACTCGACTCATGCTGCAATCGCTCCAAGTCCTCGATCAGCTCAAGGCCCGACTGCACGAGACCCTCGCTCTGCTGCCGCTCGCCGAGGGTACCGGCCCCGTCTCGCTGATCCTCGAACTGCCGCATCCGCCGGCCGGCGCGCCCGATCTCGACGGACCGCGCTTTCATTTCGCGCACAACCATCGCGGCGACCTGCGCGCGGGCTATGGCATCGCCGGCGAGTGGCAGGCGCACGGACCCGAGCGTCTGAGCGAGCTGCGGCGCATCGCTCAGGGACTGCGCGCCGACTGGGTACAGTGCGATCCGGACGAGACAGGTTTCAGCGGGTTCGGGATGCTGGGCTTCGCGGCCACGCCGGAGACGCCCGCCGCGAGCGACGATCTGCCCAATGCGCTCCTGTGGCTGCCGGAACTGGCGCTGATCTCGCATGGCGGTCAGTCGGCGCTGGTGCTGACGGCCCAGCGTCCCGCCGCACGCGATGACGTGCTGACGCGCTGGGACGCCTGGCTCGACCGTCTGGTGCCGCTGCTCGGACGTCCGGCGCTCGATCCGCTCACCCCGGCGCATCTCGAAGCCCTGGGCAGCACGCCGGATCGCGACGACTGGCGCACGCTGGTCCTGAACGCGCTCGACGAGATCGATCGGGAACGGCTCGAAAAGGTCGTCGTCTGTCGTCGGCAACGGCTCCTGGGCCACCGGCGCTTCGATCTCGACCGGCTCAATGCGGCGCTGAGCTATCTGTTCCCGTCCTGTCAGGTGATCAACATCCGGCGCCATGCCGCCGGCTTCGTCGCCGCCACGCCCGAACGGCTCTTCACCCAGCGTCGCGACCGGGTCGAGGCCGATGCCATCGCCGGCACCGCCTGTCGTGCCGAGGACAGCGAGCGCGATGCCGCCATCACGCTCGGTCTCCAGACCTGCGAGAAGAATCTGCGCGAGCATCGGGTGGTGGTCGCGGCGGTGCGCGAGGCGCTCGATCAGTGCTGTCGGCGTCTGGAGCCGGCCGAGGGGCCGAGTATTCTCCAGCTCAACAACGCCCAGCATCTCTGGACGCGCCTGCGCGGTGAGCTGCATCCGGGCGTCGATGTGTTCGAGCTGGCCGAGCGGCTGCATCCCACGCCCGCGACCAACGGTCAGCCACGCCGCGAGGCGCGCGACTGGCTCGATGTCAACGAGCCGCTCGAACGCGGCTGGTACACGGGCGCGGCCGGAATCGTCGAGCCGGATCTGACCGGGGAGCTGTGGGTGTTGCTGCGCTGTGCACGTATCCTCGACCGCACCGCCGATCTCTATGCGGGTGCCGGCATCGTCGCCGGTTCCGATCCCGCGAGCGAATGGCGGGAAACCGAGCACAAGCTCGCCGCCATGTCGACGGCCCTGCAGTTCGCATGAGCGACCACGGCTGTCTGAATCTGCGCTGGGCGCTGGCGCTGTTCGATGGGCTGGTCGAGGGTGGAATGCGTCATCTGGTGCTCTCGCCCGGATCGCGCTCCACGCCGCTGGTGCTGGCGGCCCAGCGTCAACCGGCGCTGACCGTGACGCCGATCCTCGACGAGCGTAGCGCGGCCTTTTTCGCGCTGGGCGTGGCGCGTGCCTCGGGGCGTGCGGTGGGGCTGGTCTGTACCTCGGGGAGCGCGCTCGCCCACTGGTTCCCGGCGGTCATCGAAGCCTCGGAGTCCGGCATTCCACTGGTGCTGCTCTCGGCCGACCGCCCGCCCGAACTGCGTGGCTGGGGGGCGAACCAGACCATTGATCAGACGCGCTTCTTCGGCGTGCATGTGCGCGCCTTCCATGATCCGGGCACGCCCGAAGATTCGCCGGGTGCCGGCAAGTTGATGCGGGCACTGGGGCGGCGCGCGGCGGCCGAGAGTCTGGGCGACTGGCCGGGACCTGTGCATCTGAATCTGCCGTTTCGCGAACCGCTGGTGCCGGGGGCGGATTGCCGGGCTGAAGCCGCACAGTTTCAAACAGCCGTTCAGCCTCCAGCCACCCGCTGCCGGCTTGGTCTTGCGGGGAACCGGACGCCGGAGGCTGGTAGCCGGCCGCTGACAGCCGGCTTGACGTCCCAATGCTCCGGGCGCGGCCTGATCTGCTGCGGGCCGGGCGACTGGACGGCGGCCGGTGCGGAGGCGCTGTGGCAGTTGGCGACACGGCTTGGCGTGCCTGTGCTGTGCGATCCGCTTTCAGGTTTGCGTTTCGGTTTCGGCTCAGGTTCCGCCTCGGAACATCGAATCACCCGGTACGACAGTCTGCTCCGTCATCCGGCGACCGCCGCCGCACTCAAGCCGGACTGGGTGCTGCGCTTCGGACGTGCGCCGGTCTCCAAGACGCTGCTCGGCCGGCTGGCGGACGTTCCGACCGTCCTGGTCGATGCCGGACGCGGCTGGAGTGATCCGAATCATGACGTTCGGCTCAAGATCGATGCCGATCCGGCCGTGTTCTGCGCTTGGCTTGCAGACGCGGATCCGGAACTCGGCACACCGGACCCTGATTGGCTCGCCGGCTGGCTCCAGGCCGAACGCCGTCTGGAGCGTTTCGCCGCCGAGTATCTCGACCAGGCGCCCTGGTGCGAGGGGCATCTGATCCGCGATCTCATCGCACGGCTGCCCGAAGGCGAGGGGTTGTTGTGCGCCAACTCCATGCCGATCCGCCAGCTCGACACCTGGTCGGGCCGGCGCGACCGATCGCTACGACTCTTCGGTAATCGTGGTGCCAGCGGTATCGACGGCCAGACCTCGACGCTCGCCGGACTCAACGCCGGCGGCGTGCCGACCACGGCGCTGCTCGGCGATCTGTCTTTTCTGCACGACCTGAGCGGACTGACGGCACTGCGCACGCTCGAACGGCCCTGTATCGTCATCAACAACGGCGGCGGGCGCATCTTCGACTATCTGCCCCAGCATGGACTGCCGGGTTTCGAGACGCTGTGGCGCACGCCGGTCGCGGTCGATCTGGGGGCACTGGCCCAAACCTTCGGGTTGGTTCATCGTCAGGTGTCCGATAGCGCCGGATTCCAACAGGCCCTGAGCGACGCCATCCAGGGTTCGCACCCCGGCGGACTGATCGAGGTCGTCATCGATGCCGATCTGAGTGGACAGATCCATCGCGACTTCTGGCAGGCGGTCAGTCGGCTCGGCGACGACACCTGAGGCCGGGTTCCGGATTCAGGCGAAATCCGGCGCGTCCGCCGCCGGATCGAGCGCCTCACGCTGCACCAGCTCCCAGCCGCTGTAGAGCCGCACCAGGGCGTGCGGATGCGCCGGCTCCAGATGTTCGCGTACCCGCACATCCCCGGCATAGCGGCGTAACTGCGACCGCGCCGCCTCCATCAGCTCGGTGCGCCGCTTGGGCGTGTCTTCGGAACGCTTGACGTATTTCAGCTCGATCAGATAGGCATGGCGCATGTCCGGATAGCGGAAATAGAAGGGCGCCAGATAG
Source organism: Allochromatium tepidum (assembly GCF_018409545.1). Lineage (GTDB taxonomy): Bacteria > Pseudomonadota > Gammaproteobacteria > Chromatiales > Chromatiaceae > Thermochromatium > Thermochromatium tepidum_A. The sequence goes on from NZ_AP024563.1 coordinate 2,529,453, forward strand.
AGATCGACGAAGCCGCCGCCCTGTTCCTGCTCGCTCCAGCCCCGGAAGTAGGGCGTCAGATTGAGCCGGGCGAGCAGGAAGCCCCGGATCATCTTCTCGCCTTGCAGATAGTCGCGCACGCCGGCCTGCTCGGCGATGCGCTCGGCCAGATAGTCGAAGAACGGCTCCCAGTCGCCGTTGTAGGCCAGGCGGCTGAGCCGGGTAGTGGTTGTACCAGGCGTCGATCACCGCGCGATGGGGTTCCAGATCTTGACCGAAGGCAGCGAACAGGCTCTCCAGCTCGCTGTGATTGAAGCCGAGCAGACCGTTGAAGCGGCCATCCAGGCTGATGTTGGCACCGATATTGAAGCCGCTGGTCACATCGTCCAGCGTCAGCGGCGAGACGCCGGTGATGAACAGCCGCGCCAGACCGCCGCCGCTCTGTCCGGCGGCCCCCTTGAGCATCGCGAAGACATTGCGGAAAAAGCCGCTGCCGTGCGTCAGATCCCGATAGGCGTCCTGGCCGAAATGGGCCAGCAGATTGTTGGCGAAGTTGTCGTATTCGTCGATGAACAGATAGAGCGACCGGCCCAGATGACCCAGTTCCATCAGCAGCCGCTCCAGTGCCGCCGCCACGGTCGGCTGCTCACGCACCCGCGCCGCCATGTCCTCCGGCAGGTGCTCCGCATGGCGCAGGAACAGGCCGTCGATCTGATTGCGACAATGGGTCTCGAACGAGGATTCCAGATGCTCCGGCTCGGCGCGCACCATCGAGAAATCGAAGCGCAGGCTCAGGTACTGGCCGCGCTCAGGGGTCGGATTGGTCTGGACCCAGGTCTCGGCAAAGAGTTCATCGAAGGACTTGGCCCATTCGGCGTCGTAGTAGCACTCCATCATCGACTGCAACAGACTCTTGCCGAAGCGGCGCGGGCGGATCAGGAACAGAAAGCGCCCGGCCTCCTCCAGTAGCGGGAGATAACGGGTCTTGTCCACATAGTATTCATGACCGCGGCGCAGTTTGATGAAGTCGGCGACGCCGTAGGGGATGCGCAGGTCAGGTGAGGCGGTCTCATGCACGGGCGATTCCGGAGTGCTGGTTGGCATCAGTGCTTACCTTTTCTGCGATTTCGGCTGAAGACACGCCCATGCGCACCCATCACGCCCAATTTTCGACGCTCAATCCCGGCACGCGCTCGAACTCGCGGGTGTTGTGCGTGACCAGCACGGCGTCCTCGGCCAGCGCGTGGGCGGCGATCAGCATGTCCATGTTGCCGATGGGTTGACCCTGGCGCTCCAGTACAGCACGCAGTTCGGCGTAATGCCGCGTGGCCGCCTCAGGCCAAGGCCGACACGGAATACCCGCCAAAAAGTCCTCCAGTTGAACGCTCAAGCGTGTCGAACCGCATTTGACGACACCAAAGCGCAGTTCTGCGACGACCAGCGCCGAGAGAAAGAACGACTCAGCCGGTTGCGCGCGAAAATACTCGAGCACCGAACGCGGCTGGCGGCGCAGGATGTAGCTGCAGATGTTGGTATCAAGTGTCTTCATCGTGAAACCAAGCGCGGTCTTGTGGAGGGGTATCCTGACGGTCGGTCAGAAAATCATCGGGAAAGGGTTCATGGCGTTCATAGAAGGATTCGAGCCAATCCGCGAGCGACTCGGCCTTGGGCTTGAGGATGACGGCCTCACCCTGGCGTTCGATGTACACCTCCTTGCCCTCGAAGCGGAACTCGGCGGGCAGGCGCACGGCCTGACTGCGGCCGTTCATGAACAGTTTGGCGGTTTGACGCATGGGAAACTCCGAGCCGACAATGTATATCACTAGTCTATACCAGCATCCGTTTCAGTCAACTGGTTGAACCCTTCACCGATCCCGGATCATTTGCGGCTAAAATGGCGCCCCCAGTTTCCATGCACAGCGAGGCATCCCAGGTGGCGTCAGAGACCATGCAACCAACCGCGAATCGACCCGAGACCGACTCGCGTCCCATCCACTGGGAGGCGCCCGCAGACGCCCGCTATCAGGACATCCTCTACCATCAGGCCGAGCACATCGCCAAGATCACCATCAACCGGCCCGAGGTGCGCAACGCCTTCCGCCCGCAGACGGTGCGCGAGATGATCGACGCTTTTCATCGCGCCCACATGGACCCCGAGATCGGCGTCATCATCCTCACGGGCGCGGGCGAGCTGGCCTTCTGCTCGGGCGGCGATCAGCGCATTCGTGGCCACGAAGGCTACAAGGACGAGGCCGGCGTCGAGCATCTGAACGTGCTGGAGTTGCAACGCCAGATCCGCACCCTGCCCAAGCCCGTGGTGGCCATGGTCGCGGGCTATGCGATCGGCGGCGGTCATGTGCTGCATCTGATCTGCGACCTGACCATCGCCGCCGACAATGCGCGTTTCGGCCAGACCGGACCGCGCGTGGGCAGCTTCGACGCCGGTTTCGGCGCCGGTCTCATGGCGCGCACCGTGGGCCTGAAGAAAGCCAAGGAGATCTGGTTCCTGTGCCGCCAGTACGACGCCCAGGAGGCGCTCGACATGGGGCTGGTCAACACCGTCGTGCCGCTCGCCGAACTGGAGGCGGTGACGGTCGACTGGTGCCGTCGGATGAACCGCCTTTCGCCGACCGCGCTGCGCGTGCTCAAATCCGCCTTCAATGCCGACACCGACGGTCTGGCCGGCATTCAGGAGCTGGCCGGCAATGCCACAGCGCTGTTCTATACCACTGAGGAGAGTCAGGAAGGGCGCAACGCCTTCCTCGAAAAGCGCGCGCCCGACTTCGGCCGCTTTCCGCGCCGGCCTTGAGCGGCACGGACAACGATTCTGCAAGCATCGCGCCCTGACTCCATGCCCGAGCAACCGACTCCACCCCCATTGGCGCGCTGGCTCCTGGCCGCGCGACCCAAGACGCTGCCGCTGACGCTGTCGCCGGTGATCGCCGGCCTCGCGCTGGCCGTCGCCGCGACCGGCGCGCCGGCCGTCTGGACCGCGCTCGCCACCCTGCTGGCGGCGGTGGCGATCCAGATCGGCACCAATCTGCACAACGACGCCGCCGACTTCGAGCGCGGCACGGATACGGACGAACGGCTCGGTCCGCCGCGTGCCACGGCGCAAGGCTGGCTGACCGCGCGTCAGGTCAAGAACGCCGCGCATGGCATGTTCGCGCTCGCCTTCATGCTCGGGCTGGCATTGCTGGTGCGCGGCGGCTGGCCGATCCTGCCGGTCGGACTGGCGTCCTTGGCCGCCGGCTATGCCTATACCGGCGGACCGCGCCCGATCGCCTATGGCCCCTTCGGTGAGGTTTATGCGCTTGTCTTCTTCGGCGTAGCGGCAGTCGGCGGCACCTACTATCTGCAAACCCTGACGCTCGACGGCTCGACGCTGGTCGCCGGGGCGGCGCTCGGCTGTCTGGCCTCGGCCGTATTGCTGATCAACAACTATCGCGATCTCGAAACCGACACGGCGGCCGGGCGGCGCACGCTCTGCCGCGTGCTCGGACGCGAACGGGCCAGGGTGCTCTATGCGCTACTGCTGCTCGTGCCGATTCCGCTCTTGATGCTGCTCGATCCGCTGCACGTCTCCTGGCCGCTGCTCGCCGCCCTGCCGTTCGCCGCCCTCCTGATCCGGCGGCTTTGGCGCGGCACCCTGGGTCCGGCGCTCAACGAGCAACTGGCACGCACCGCGCAGTACCAGGCCCTGCTGGTCGGTCTGCTGATCCTGAGTCTGCTGCTGCCCGCCACAGCGTGATCGAGCGCGCCGGATTCCGGCCCTATGATCTGCCGCTACGCCAAGCCTGGGGCAGTGCGCGCGGCGGGTTCGCACGGCGGTGCGGCTGGTTGGTCTGGGTCGAGGCCGATGGTCTGACCGGCTACGGCGATTGCGCCCCGCTGCCGGCGGCGGGCACCGAGAGCCACGAGGCCGCCGGCGCGGCGCTCGAACGGCTCATCTCAGATCTGCGCGGACAGGAGATCGAGATACGGCTGTCCGCTCCGGATACGGAGAACGCTACGGATGCGCATCCAGCCGCGCGCTTCGCCCTGGACTGCGCCCTGGCCGATCTTGCCAGCCAACGCTTGAATCTGAGCCTGCGCCGGTGGCTCGCGCCCGAGGCCGTCGATCGCCTCGCCGTCAATGCCATGCTCGGCACGCTGGGCGCGGTGCGCGGCGAGGATCTCGCGGCAAGCTGCGCGCAAGGCTTTCGCGTGCTCAAGCTCAAGGTCGGAGTCGAAACCCCGACGTCCGAGCTGGAATCGCTGGTGGCAATGGCTCAGCATCCATCGGTCGGCACGGATGTCAGACTACGCCTGGACGCCAATGGCGCCTGGAGCTTCGATCAGGCACGCCGGCTCATCGAGCGTTTGGTCGAACTCCGCCTGCCGATCGAGTCGATCGAGGAACCGCTGGCCGAGCCGATACCCGAGCGGTTGGCCGAACTGCAAGCCCTCGCCCCCTTTCCGCTGGCGCTGGACGAATCACTGCCGACCCGCTTTGCGGCGGTCGATCCCTCACAACTCGGTGTACGACGCATGGTGCTCAAACCGGCGGCGCTCGGCGGTCTGCACCGCACGCTGGCGCTCGCACGCCGCGCCCAGGACGCGAGCATCGAAGTCGTCGTCACGAGTCTGGTCGAGAGCGCCGCCGGACTCTGGCCCACGGCGCAACTGGCTGCGGCCATCGCCAGTCCCATTGCGCAGGGACTGGCCACGGCCGACTGGCTCGCCGCCGATCTGGGCCAAGCGCCCCGCCCCTGCGCCGGCCGGATCGAACTGCCGGATCGGCCCGGATCGGGATTCATGCCCACGCATGTTTGACGCGCCTGCCATCAGCGAGAAGCCATTCGGAATCGCCGCATGGACGCACGCCACGCTGCTCAGTCGGACTCGACGTAGTAGATCCAGGCGTCCTGATCGACCTGGAGATCGATGAGACTACCGTTGCGCACGTCGAGATGGACGTAGATCGGTTCGCCGGCCGGGACCATGAGGCCATAGCCGGACGGGAAGGTGATGTTGGTGTTGGTGATGTTGGAACCGATATAGGTGCTGCCCGAGGTCGAGCCATAGTCGAACAGTCCGGGTCCGGCATATTTCGCGCGGAAGATGCAGCCTTTGGAGTCGTCCCCGGCGCACTGATACATCTCGGGTCGGGTGCTCACCTCGATGTCGGTATAGAGATCGATATCGGCCTGCTCGGCGACCGAGACGGCGAGGATGGCGATGGCCTTCTTCGGCGTCCAGGAACCGGCGCGGTCCTTGTGGCAGGTCTCGCCGCGTTTGCACAGGCCGGTGGCGGCCTTGATGACCGCGACCTTCAGCGGTTCGATGTCACCGGCACGCGGCACGCCGAACGGGATCAGTGAGCCAAGGAGCGCCGCTGCAATCAGAGGACGCGCGAGTCTGGCATTCAGGGACATGGTCGATCCTTATCGATGGGATTCGGAAGCGAGCGAGGCGCCGAGCCTCACCCAAATGGAATGGCGGCCCGGACCGGCGGGCAGCAGGGCACACGCCGCGCCGGCCCTTATGGCCAGGGGTTCGCCGTCGAGCGTAGCGGCGACCACGGACCCGCCGCGGATGCCATTATCCACTTCGATCTCGCATTCGGTCACGCCGTCGGGCAGACGGTAGCGCAGACGAAAGCCCGGCCAGCTCGCCGGGATGCAGGGGCGGATGATGAGTTCGCGTCCGTTCTCGACACGCAGACCCAGGACGGATTCGAGCGCGACCCGATACCACCAGCCGGCGGAACCCGTATACCAGCTCCAGCCGCCGCGCCCGACGTGCGGCGGCGCACCGTAGATGTCGGCGGCGACCACATAGGGTTCGAGCCGGTAGCGTTGGACGTCACTGGAGGTCTGGGTGTGGCTGACCGGACTGAGCCGCGCCAGCCAGGAGGCGGCCCGTTCGTGCCGCCCCAGTTCGGCCATGGCCGCGACCGCCCAGCAGGCGGCATGGGTATATTGGCCGCCGTTCTCGCGCACCCCGGCGACATAGCCCTTGATGTAACCGGGATCGCGTGGGGTGTCGACGAAGGGTGGCGTCAGCAGCCGGATCAACTGATTCCGCTCATCGGCCAGCCGGCATTCCAGGGCATCGAGCGCCTGCTCGGCGCGCGCGCGCGGCACCGCACCTGAGAGTGCCGCCCAGGACTGCGCCAAGGCGTCGATGCGGCATTCGGTATCCGTCGCGGAGCCGAGCGGTGTGCCGTCGTCGTAGTAGGCGCGACGGTACCAGTCGCCGTCCCAGCCGTTGGTCTCCAGGGCGCGTTCCAGATCGGCCTGATAGGCGCGATAGCGGTCGATGCGCGCCTGATCGCCGCGCCGTTCGCACAGCGGCAAAAAGTCGCTCAGCACCCGGTACAGGAAGAACCCCATCCAGACGCTCTCGCCGCGTCCCTCACGCCCGACGCGGTTCATGCCGTCGTTCCAGTCGCCGGTGCCCATGAGCGGCAGACCATGCGCGCCGCGCGTCAGCGAGCGATCGATGGCGCGGCAACAGTGGTCGTAGAGATCGCCGGATTCGCCGCTGGGCGTTGGGGCCAGATAGTCCTCGTCCTGCCCCGGCGCCAGCTCGGGCGCGGTCAGATAGAGCTGAAGCTCGTCCAATACGCCGACATCGCCCGTCACCCGCACATAGTGCGCGGTGACGAAAGGCAGCCAGAGCAGATCGTCCGAGAAGCGCGTGCGCAGTCCGCGTTCGAGCGGTGCGGGATGCCACCAATGCAGCACGTCGCCCTCGACGAACTGATGCGCGGCGTGCAGCAGGATCTGGGCGCGCGTGATGTCCGGGCGGATGGCGGCGAGCGCGGCGGCGTCCTGGAGCTGGTCGCGATAGCCGTAAGCGCCGCCGGACTGATAGAAGGCCGAGCGCGCCCAGATCCGGCAGCCGAGGTTTTGATAGAGCAACCAGCCGTTGAGCATCAGATCGATGGCCGGTTCGGGCGTCTCGACCTGGACGCGCGAGACCAGATCGTCCCAGAAGGCTACGGCTTCATCGAAGGCCGCGCCGATGGCGGCCGGATCGGCGTAGCCTTGCAGCAGATCGCTCAGTTGCGTCTCGCTCATCGCCTCGCCGAGCAGCCAGTCGCAGATGAGGGTGGCGCCGGGTTCGAGACTCACCATCAGTCGTTGCGCGAAACAGGGATCGAGCATCGTGCCCTGGCGTCCGTCGAGCCTTCGGCCCGGCTCCAGGGCCACGGGATCGGCGAGATCGCGATGACGTCCGATGACGGACAAACAGTCGGTGGTGAAGTCGCGCTCGACGACCGCGCCGTCCGAGACGATCGCGGTGGCGAAGACGATACCGCCGGCGAAGTCGCCTGCGTCCGGATCGATCGCGCGCAACAGCCCGGATTCAGGCTCGATCGCCGTGACGATGGCACTGCTCGACGACGGCTGTTGACCTATGACCAAGCGCTGATAGCCGAACAGCGACAAATGCCGCGTACCGGCTCCGAGATTGGTCAGACGCAGTCTGAGGACGCGCAACGGATCGTGACGCGGCACGAAGAGGGTCGTTTCCTGTTCCAGCCCGGCGTACTGGAGCGAGAAGCGCGTGAAGCCCAGCCCATGCGTCACCCGATAATCGGCGGGTGCCGGGCGCGGTCCGGGCAGCGGCGACCAGGACTCGCCGGTCGCCTCGTCACGCACATAGAGCGCCTCGCCGTGCGGATCGCTGACCGGATCGTTCGACCAGGGCGTGAGCCGGTTGGCCTGGCTGTTGCGCGACCAGGTGTAACCGGCGCCGGACTCGCTGACCAAACAGCCGAAATCCGGATTGGCGATGACGTTGATCCAGGGTTGGGGCGGGCGGCGATGCCCCACGGCTCCCTGATACGGCAGCCGGATTTCGTAGCGACGCCCGTCTGCGGAGAAACCGCCGTAGCCGTTGAAGAAGCGTAGATCCTGAGTCGATTCGGGTGGTTCGGGGTCTGCGTCGCGACCCTCCGGCGTATCGTAGTCGTCGGCTACGGACGATACCGATACGGATGCCTGCAACGACTCGCCATCCAAAAGCGCCAGCGCCGCCGCACGGTCGGGCGCCGCACCCGTGACCCAGGTCAGCTCGGTCTCCGTACCCGGCTCCAGCTCCACCACCACGCGCAGAGAAAGAATCGGATCGAGCACGTTCCCCAGACTGCCTGACAGCGAACCGGCCTCCGAGTCCGAACCGAACAGCGCCGCCGGACGCGCCCGATTCCTGCCACGTCCGATGAATCGAGCGCGATCGGTCTCCCATTGCACGGCCTCGGCACCGAGCAGCGCATGGATCATCCAGGGCCAGGACTCGCCCTGACCGCGCGGACGACGGCGGGCGAGCAACGCCCCCGTGGCCGCATCGCGCTCGGTCTGGACGAAGAGCTTGGCGAACGCCGGATGCGCCGCGTCGGCCTCGTCTGGAAAGAGCACCACTTCCAGATAGCTGGTCAGCTCGATCCGGCGCGCCCGATCCGAGACATTGGTCAATCGCAGACGGCGTCGTTCCAGATCCCTGGCGGCATCCAGGCTCAGATCGAGCCGTAGCGCGATGCCCTGATCCTCGCGTTCGAGCTGGAAACACCCATCCTGCTCACCGACGCGATAGACACGCGGTTCGACCCGCGTCGGCTGATAGCCGAGCGACCAGACCGCGCCCGAATCCGGATCCCGCACATAGAGCAGACTCCCGAGATCGTCCTCGACCGGATCGGCGCGCCGACGCGTGAGTGCCAGACCGTTCCAGCGCAGTTGTCCGGTACCTGAGTCCGAGATCAGGGCTTCGAGCGGGCCGTTGCTCAGTCGATGCAGGCTCGACTCGGGTCCGCGTGGATCGAAGAACTTTTGCATGTCCATGTGTCTGTCCTCGTGGATCAACCCACCAGCGCGATTTCAGCCGGAAGCGTCGTGACATGCGCCTCGGTCGCATTGAAGTCGCGGCTCGGTTCGCCGTCGATCTCCACGCTCACCGGCGGACCCGGCAGCGGCGGCGCCACCCACAGACCACCGGGCGGAAGCCGCAACTCGCCGCCGATCCGCATCCGTACCGCACCGCCGTCGAAGCGCGCGATGTCCAGATCGAGCAGGCCGTAGGCCGTCGGCAAGCGACGTGCCCGGATCTCGCCCGCCGCCAGCCACTCGGCCGGCAGACCGGCGCCGATCACCAGCGAGCGATCCGCCTCACGTTCATAGACGAAGAGATCGCGGAACACCAGACAGTATTCGGACCCGATCCAGGCATGCGGCAGATCGCCCTGATGACCGGGCGACCTGGGATCGCGCCAGGTGATCTCGGGCCACTGATTCCAGGCCGCCGGCCGACGCTCGGCGAGATAGCATCGCAGAAGCTCATGCGCCTCTGCGCGCCATCCGAGCCGGAGCAGCGCGCCGGCGATGCGGATCTCATAGGCGGTGTAGTTGGTCCAGGGCACGGGGTTTGGTCCATGGACGGCACGGAAGTGCTGCATGAACTGATCGAAAGTGCGCCGCATGGCCGCCGCCGGCAGCCGATGGCTCTCGTCGATCAGGGTCAGGGCATTGGCGGTCGCCGTGGGATCGTAGTCGGCCCATTCGACCGATCCGGGCAGGAAATCGATGCCGCGCTCCTCCATGACCCGATCCAGTGACACATAGAGCGCCGCGCCGAACTCGTCGCGCAGACGGGCGAAGTGCGCGGCGTGCTCTCCATCGCCCAGCGCCTCGGCCAGCTCGGCGGCGTCCTTGAACCCGCGCAGCGCCCAGAAATCGTCCCAATAGGAATGGACCGGGTGGGCCAGATAGCCCTCATGACTCACCGACTCCGGCAGCAATCCCAGACAGGCGCGGCGCTCGGGTTCCTGATAGTGCGGTGTCAGACGCTCGGCCCGCAGACGCTCCAGATAGCCGACCGCCCGACACACCGCCGGCCACAGCGCCTCCAGGCGTGCCCGATCCGCCCCGAAACGCCAGGCATCGGCGACGGCGAAGATGAACTGACCATGACTGTCGTGCTCGGGCAGCCGGTCGACGCCCTGACGATCGACGCAACAGGGCACATTGCCGTCTTCGGCCTGGAATCCGGCATACCAGTCGATGAAGTCGACGGCCTCGTTCCCCAGACCGAACCGCAGTAACGCCGCTCCCATGGTCGCGCCGTCGCGGATCCAGGAGCGCGTATAGCGGCGCGGTCCGGGCTGGAGCGCGGGACCGTCGCGATTGATCAGGATATGGGCGAGCGCGCCCCGGCAACCGTGCCAATAGTCGTGCGCGACCTCCGGCAGATCCAGTTCCACGGCCCCGAGTCGCTGCGACCACTGATCGAGCGCGGCCTCCAGGCGCGACTCGACCGTGCCGGCTGCACCCGCCAACTCGCGTGGATGGGCGTCCTCGTGCTCACCGAGCGGAGCGGCGAGCCAGATCTCGCGATGAGTCCCGGGCGCGACGTCCAGATCGAAGCGCAGGGCCGCCGACGCCAGCCCGAGTCCGTCCTCGACTGCGGCAGTCTGAGGCTTGGGTGAAGCGCCGGCGACAACGGGTTCATCGATCGCATCCGCGTCGAAGGCCATGGCCCCGAAACCGGTCGGTGTCGAGAGCGGAACCAGGGCCAGCCGACCATCGATCCGCACGTCGCCCTGCTCCCAGGCGATCCGTTCGATCCGCGCCACACCGCCGATGTCCCTGTACCCCTGCCAGGGCGGTGAAACCTGGACGGGGCGGATCGCGGTCTGGAGCGTCGCGTTCAGCGGGGTCGATCCCAGGTTTTCCAGCCGATAGCGGATGAAGAGCCAGGCCCGCCCCGGCGCACCGTGGGCGAAGGCGAGCGTCTCGAAGCTCAGCCCATCGGTACTCCAGGTCGAGCGCGGAATCGGCAGCGGCGGCTGGAGCAGCGACGGCTCGACCGTGCAGTCGGCCCAGGTCAACCGCTCGCCCTGGACGGTCAGCAACGGCTCGATCACCGGACCGGCCCGCCAGACCTCGATCAGTCCCTCTTCGTTGAACAGCGCCGGAACCGTTCCGTCGGGGATGTCGATCGGCGTCCAGTAGGTCTGTTCGCGATAGAGCCAGCGCGGATACCGGCCGCGCGGTGCCTGTTCGGCCAGACGGTGGACGAAGTCCTCGATGGAGCGGGCAAAGGTCTCAGGCTTCAGTTCCAAGCCGACCAGACCCGGAACCGGATCGCCCTCCCCGCCCGCCAGAGCGAGCCGCAGGAAGCGCGAGCACCCCTCGGGCAGATAGACCATGTTGCGTTGGCCGCGCACGCCGGACGCGGCATGAAGACGGGTCCAGTCCGCCCCCTCGTCGCTCGCCAGGATCTCGAAGGCGTGCGGCTCGGGTGAGTCCCAATGCAGGATCAGAGCGCTGTAGTCGCACGGTTCATGGAAATCCAGCTCGACCCAGGCCGGCCGTTGAGCGGCACGCCAGGCCGTGTCGGATCGTCCATCCAGGATGCAGGCCGCGCCCTGCCCCGGCTGCTCGCTGGAGGCGCGGATCGCAGGCGGCTGAGAGGGCGTGCGGTCCTCGATCCGCAGATCGGAAAGCCAGAGCCGCCCATGCCCGCCCGGTCCGGCGGTGACGGCGATCTCGATGGCGCCGACCTCCGCCGGAGCACCGCCGCCGGCCGGTCCCCAGCCGAAGGTGATCGCACGGCTGCCGATCCGCAACTCACGCCAGTCCGAATCGAAGTCGAAGGACTCGTCGCGAAAGCGCCAGACGTTCTCACCGCTCGGATCGATCAACTTGAACTCGAAGGCATTGGCCGGTGCCTCGGCGCGTACCCGGAGCAGAATGGCGAAGCTGTCCGGCAATGTCAGACGCACCGTCCGGCGCGCCACCACGAAGCCGCCGCCCTCGCCGAAATCGAAGTCCAGGCGCATGGCGCCGCCCTCGCCCTCCGGCTTCGCATCGGCGGCCAGATCGAGACGCGCCTGCCCCGAAACGACGCCGGACCAGGCAGAGAGGTCGCTGAAATCGTCCAGATCCAGGATGTGCATGCGGTCGCTCCTCGGCGATGGGGCATGAGCCCGAAACCCGCCCGCACCGCGCTCCGGTGGGCGGCAAGAATGCCTCTCGGCAATACGGGCGCTAGGCTATACTGCGCGCGGCCCAAAGTCACCCGATGCGCGTATCGACCCGGCCGAAGACCTCCCCCCCTCAACCTCGACGCCAAAGACCGACCGCCGCGATGCGCCTCCCCTGGTCTCTCCTGAACGCCCTCAAGGTTCCGATCACGCCGGCCATCTGGGGCCGCTTCGTGCGCATGCTGCAACAGCTCGATGCCTCCGAGGTCGGCGGCAAAGCCAAAGCGCTGTTCGCGCTGCTCATCCTGTTCCTGTTCGCCATCAACGGTCTGAACGTCGTCAACAGCTACGTCAACCGCGACTTCATGACCGCGATCGAGAACCGGGACATGGGCGGATTCGTCCGTTACGCCCTGCTGTTCATCTTCGTCATGGGCCTCTCGACGGTGGTCGCCGTCATCTATCGCTATACCGAGGAACGCCTGGGGCTGCTGTGGCGCAAGTGGCTCACCGAGCGCGCCATCGACCGCTATCTCGACGAGCGAACCTATTTCAGACTGCATTCCAGCGGCGCGCTGCCCAACCCCGACCAGCGTATCTCCGAGGACATCCGCGCCCTCACCGCGACCACCCTCTCCTTCACCCTGATGTTCCTCAACGCCAGTTTCACGATGATCGCCTTCTCGGGCGTGCTCTGGACCATCAGCCCACTGCTGTTCGTGGTCGCGGTCGCCTATTCCATCTTCGGCTCGCTCATGACCATCTATCTGGGCAAACCCCTAGTCAAGCTCAACTACGACCAGCTCGACCGCGAGGCCAATTTTCGCTCGCGTCTGGTGCATGTGCGCGAGAATGCCGAGTCGGTCGCTCTGCTGCGGGGCGAGGAGCGGCTCAGGGCGCGACTGCACGACCGCCTGAATCGCTTGACGGCCAATTTCCAGCGCATCATCGAGGTCAACCGTAATCTCGGCTTCTTCACCACCGGCTACAATTATCTGATCCAGATCATCCCGGCGCTGCTGGTCGCGCCGCTGTTCATCCGGGGCGAGGCCCAGTTCGGCGTCATCACCCAGTCGGCGGTGGCCTTCGGGCATCTGCTCGGCGCCTTTTCGCTGATCGTCACCCAGTTCCAGTCGATCTCGACCTACACGGCGGTGGTCGCGCGGCTCAATGCACTGCGCGACGCCATGACCCTGGAGCGCTCGGAGCAGGCGCCGCGCGTCGAGTTCTGCGAGGACTGCGGCAGTGTCGCCTTCGAGCATCTGACGCTGTATTCGCCGCGCGACGGCCGGACCCTGATCGCGGATCTGAGTCTGTCGCTCCCGGCCGGTGTGAGCCTGCTGGTGCGCTCGACCAGTGAGTCGGCCGAGAAGGCGCTGTTCCGGGCCACGGCGGATCTGTGGCCGAGCGGCACGGGGCGAATCCTGCATCCGGGGCACGATGCCATCTTCTTCCTGCCCGAGCGCCCCTATCTGCCGCCGGGCACGCTGCGCGAGGTGTTGCTGCGTCCCTGTCAGGAACGCTGGCTGCCGGACTGGAAGATCCTCGACAGTCTGGAGTCGCTGCATCTGACGCCGACGCTGAACAAGGCCGGCGGGTTGGACACCGAGCGCAACTGGAGCGATCTGCTGTCGCTGGGCGAGCAGCAGCGCCTGAGCTTCGCGCGCGTACTGCTGGCGGCGCCGCGCTTCGTCTTCCTGGATCACCCCAGCCGCAGTCTGAGCGAGTGCCCGATCGGCGAGCTGCTCAATCTGTTGCGCCGACAGGGGATCACCTATTTCACGCTGGGCGATCCGGACGACGATCCGCGTTTCTACGACCGGCTGCTCGAAATCGCGGCCGACGGCTCCTGGCAGTTGCGTCCGCCGAATTCCGACGATCTGCGTCGTCCCGAGCCGGCCCCGATCAACCCCAGGCGCCGGCATACGGACGTACCGAGCCGTCCGGAAAACGCGGAGGACTGAGCATGGCGGCGCCCTTTCCGGACGATTTTCTCTGGGGCGCGGCGACCTCGGCCTACCAGATCGAGGGCTTCCCGCTCGCCGACGGTGCCGGAGCCGGCATCTGGCATCGTTTCGCGCACACGCCGGGACGGGTCGCCGGACATGACACCGGCGATCTGGCCTGCGATCACTATCATCGCTATCCGGAGGACGTGGCGCTCATGGCCGAGCTGGGGCTGAACGCCTACCGCTTCAGCCTGGCCTGGGGCCGGGTGCTGCCCGAGGGACGGGGGGCGGTCAACCGTCGGGGACTGGATTTCTACGCGCGCCTGGTCGATGCCCTACTGGAGCACGGCATCCGGCCGATGGCCACGCTCTATCACTGGGATCTGCCGGTGGCCCTGCACGAGCGCGGCGGCTGGCTCAATCCGGACAGTCCGCGCTGGTTCGCCGACTATGCCGAGGTCGTCTTCCGAACCCTGGACGACCGTGTTCCCTTCTGGATCACGATCAACGAACCCTGGGTGGTCACGGTGCCCGGTTATCTGGACGGCCAACTGGCGCCCGGACATCGCGACCTGTTCGAGCCGCCGCGCGTGGCGCACCATCTGCTGCTGGCCCACGCGGAAGCCGTCGCCGCCTATCGGACACTGGGCCGGCACCGGATCGGTCTGGCGGTCAATCTCGAACCCCAGCATCCGGCTTCGTCATCCCCGGCGGATCTGGAGGCGAGTCGGCGACGTGACGCCTTCATCAACCGCTGGTTCCTGGATGCGCTCATGTTCGGACGCTATCCCGAGGAACTGGCCGACATCTTCGGTCCGGCTTGGCCGGAGTTTCCAGCCGAATCCCTGGCGAAGCTCCGCTGTCCGGGCGATTTCATCGGGGTCAACTACTATTCGCGCGGTCTGGTGCGGGCCGCGCCCGAGGCGCCGCCGCTCAATGCCATCCGCGTCACGCCGACGAACGCCGAGCTGACGAGCATGGACTGGGAGGTCTATCCGGAGGGGCTGACGGAAATCCTGCTGTGGCTGCGCGACCGCTATGCCGATCCGCCGCTCTACATCACCGAGAACGGCGCCGCCTTCGACGACCCGCCGCCGCGCGACGGGCTGGTCGAAGACCCCAGGCGCGTCGCCTATCTGCGCGCCCATATCCAGGCCGCCGCGACGGCGCTGGAACAGGGCGTCGACTTGCGCGGCTATTGCGTCTGGTCGCTGCTCGACAACTTCGAGTGGGCCGAGGGCTATTCCAAGCGTTTCGGTCTCTATCAGGTCGATCCGCTGGACCGGACGCGCCGGCCCAAGGCCAGCGCGCGCTTCTATCGTGAGGTCATCCGTTCGCGGGGGGCGGCGGCGTTTCCAGCGTCGGCGCCGCCCACAGCCGGGTGTGCAGCAGATGCAACCCATCGCGATGCGACAGCAATGCCCGCTTCTCGCGCAGACTGAGCGAATCCTCGCCCTCGTCCTGGATCTGTAGCACCAGACCTTCGAGGATGTGCCGACGCCGCCGCGTCTGCGGCTCGTCGTGCAGCAGCGCATCGTGCAGGGCATAGACGCCCGGATTCATCATGGCCCGCGTCCAGAACGCCCGCTCGCCCACCGGTGCCTCGATCGGGGGCGACGGCTCGGTCAGCCGCTCCTCCAGTCGACGCAGTACAGGCGGTTCCTCGGTCTCGGCCGGGGTCAGGAAGAGTCCGGCCTCTTTCAAGCGCAGACCCAGCGAGGTGCGGCTGGTGAGAATCGAGACCGGAACCGAGAGCGCCAGTCCTGCGAGCACCGGCGTGAACCACCAGAAGAAATCCGGCACATGCACATAGGCGACATAGCCGACTGCGAACGCGATCAGCGTATGGACGCCATGCGCGCCCAGCGCCTCCAGCACGCCGGTCTGATGATCGCCGCGCTGCTGGGCCGGCCAGCCGACGCTGGTACGCAACAGGATCGCCGCCACGAACTTGCTCTGAAACAGCATCAGCACAGGCGCGAGCAGCACCGACAGCAGACTCTCGATCAGCACGCTGAGACTCGCCTTGAGCAGACCGCCGAAACGCCGCGCCTCGTCACGATCGAGCGCGAGCAGGACCAGCGCCAGGATCTTGGGCAGGAACAGCAGAACGAGCGTCACCCACAGCACCGTGGTCATCTCGACCACATAGGACTCGGGCCAGATCGGCATGACGTTGTAGCCGAAGAAATACACCGGATGTTGCAGGCTCTTGAAATAGGCCTCGACCCCGGTCGCGATCAGGAACAGCAGCCACAGCGGCGAGGCGGCATAGGACATGACGCCCATGGCGAAATGCAGTCGACTCAGGGGCTTGAAGCCATGCGCCAGGATCAGGCGCGCATGTTGCAGATTACCCTGACACCAGCGCCGGTCGCGCTTGGCATAGTCGATCAGGGTCGGCGGGATCTCCTCGTAACTGCCGCCGAGATCGGGCGCCAGCCGCACCTTCCAGCCCGCACGCGCCAGCAGCGCCGCCTCGACGAAGTCGTGACTGAGGATGTCGCCGCCGAAGGGCTCGCGCCCCGGAAGTTTCGGCAGACCGCAGTGATCGGCGAAAGGCCGTACCCGGATGATGGCGTTGTGGCCCCAGAAATTGGCCGTGTCCTGCTGCCAGAAGGCCAGACCGGCGACGAACAGCCGTCCATAGAGACTGCCCGCGAACTGGAGCATCCGTGCGAAAAAGGACGAGCGGTTGACCGGCACCGGCGGCACCTGGAGCAGTGCGAGCCGACGATCGGCCTCCATGCGGCGCACCATCTCGACCAGGGTCTCGCCGCTCATGATGCTGTCGGCGTCGAGCACGATCATGTAGCGATAGCGCCCGCCCCAATCGCGGCAGAAGTCGGCCAGATTGCCGCTCTTGCGCGCCGTGTTCTCGACCCGGTTGCGGTAGAAGAGCGGCACCCGATCGCCGAGCTCCTCGGACCAGCGCCGCCACTGCTGTTCTTCCTGGAGCCAGATGTCCGGCTCGCGGGTGTCGCTCAAGACGAAAAACTCGAATCCGTCCGATTGGCCGGTCGCGACCAGCGAGTCGAACATGGCGCGCAGTCCGGCAAAGACCCGCTCCGGATCTTCGTTGTACACCGGCATCACCAGTGCGGTCTTGAAGGCGCCGGTCTCGGCGGACGCAGCCGGCTCGGGCGCCGACTCCGCACCCTCGCCCGCGCGCCTCTGGAACGCCAGCACCAGGAAACCGATGGCCGCCGTCCAGAACGAGGCGCTGATCCACAGCATCAGAATGGTATAGAGAACCAGCAGCACCAGTTCCAGCACCGAGAGTCCGCCGTCCTGGATCGCCGCCGACAGCAGCGACAGACAGAAGACGGTCGTGAGCAGAACCAGCGTGAAATAGAGCGGACGCGGCAGATGCCGGGCCGCGATGGTCGAGAGCCGTTTCATGCCTGCACCTCCGTAGCGGCAGAGTGCCGACCGCGCATCCACAACCAGCGCCCAACCCTGGCCAGAAAGCGCCGCAACAAATGATGACAGCAGAGCCGAATGGGATTGGGTTCCATGGTCAGGGGTGCGCGCTCGGGAACCGCCTGGAAGCGCACCGCCCGGATGGAATCGGCCAGCGATTCCTCGCTCAGACCGGCCCAGCGCTGTGTCCAGCCCGGCACATGACCGCCGAGCACAGCAGCACGGGCCGCCGAGATCCGGTCGGGATCCGACTCCAGACCCAGTTCGGCGACCAGCCAGCGATCGAGCAGCCGATGCGTCTCCTCGATCGCCACCTCGAGCGGCTCGCCCAGTTGACCAAGCGTGGCCCGAAACTCGACCCGTTCGATCACGCGGCGCACGAGCACCTCGGTCTCGTGCGGATCATGCACGCCCAGTGCATTCAGATAGAGCCGCACCCTCTGTTCGACCAGGGCGCGATCCTCGGTCGTCGACCAGGCCGCCGGTGCGGGGGCGTCGAGTACGTCGAGCCGGTCGTTCACTCCCGAACCCATCTGTAGCTCCAAGTCTCGCTGAGCACGTCATTGCCCTGACGCAGGAAGGCGCGCAGATCCGCCGGCTCACGCCCATCCGGCTTCAGCTCGAAGAACAGCCGCCAGCCCTGGGTGTGCGGATTCCACTGTACGACCGGCTTGGACAGCTCACCCGAGGTGCTGGTGACGACGGCCTCGATCTCCGTCTCGGTCTCGCCCTCCAGCCCGCTCTTGGGGGCGCGCTGGGCGAGCGACTCACCGGCGAAGTCGACCACGAACTTGCGCCGGCTCGAATCCAGGATGTCGGTTCCGGCCGCACCGATACGGGTCGAGATCGCCCGCCCGCCCAGCAAGCCGGCCTCGGGATCCTGGGCGAAACGCAGACGGTATTCGAGCTTCAGCTCCTCGCCCGGCTCCGGCTTACGCTCGGGCATCCAGTAGGCAACGATGTTGTCGTAACGCTCGGCGTCGCTCGGGATCTCGACCAGCTCGACCACACCCCGGCCCCAGTCGCCGATCGGCTCGACGAGCGCGCTCGGACGATTCTGATAGTGCGCCTCCAGGTCTTCGTAATTGCGGAAATCACGATCACGCTGGAACAGCCCGAAGGACCGGGGATTCTCGGCGACGAAATCGCTCACGCGCAGACCGAGCGGATTGACCAGCGGACGCCAGATGCGCTCACCGGTGCCGTTCACGACCAACAGGCCGTCGGAGTCGTGGACCTCGGGCCGGAAATCGTCCATGAAGCGATCGGTGTTCTCGCCATGGAAGAACATGCTGGTCAGGGGCGCGATCCCGAGTTTCTGCACCGACCGGCGCACGAACCGGCGCACGAACAGGCGCGCCTTGACGTCCATCACCGTCTCGATGCCCGGACGGATCACGAAGCTGTAGGCGCCGGTGACGCTCTCGCTGTCGAGCAGGGCGAACACCGTGATGTCGACCGCATCGGATGCGGGCTTGAATACCCAGAACTCACGGAAGATGGGGAACTCCTCCTGGGTGGGCAGCCCGGTGTCGATCGCCAGTCCGCGCGTCGTGATGCCGTAGTTCAGACCCTTGGAAACGCCACGGAAATAACTCGCGCCCAGAAAGACCACGACCTCATCGAACACGTCGTCCCGATTGATCGGATAGAGCAGACGCAACCCGGCGAACCCGAGATCCGCCGGCATCTCCTCGGGAACCTGGTTCTTGCCGTAGTCGAAGAGATCGTGCCGGAAGGGCACGACCTGGGAGACGCCATCCTCGACGACGTTGACCGTCACCCGGTCCTTGAACAGGAAGCCGCGTGGAAAGAACTGCATCTGGAACGGCAGTCCCTCGGCCTTCCACAGGCTCTCGTTGCGGTCGAAGCGAACGTCGCGATATTGGTCGTAGTCCAGATCGGCGAGATAGTCCGGGAGCGCCGGGCGGTCGGGCTGGTAGTCGGCGGCGGCCAGTTCCTCGGCACGCCGGACCACGGCGGCGAAGGTGAAGGCACCGGGAGCGCCCTCACTCGGCGCCGGCTCGATCAGACCGGGGGTGTCGTCCGCCCACAGTGGTATGCCGGAAATCAATGTAGATCCAAGAGCCAGGATTCCGAACAGTCGAGCGAGCGTCATGTTGTTCTCGATGAGGTGTGATTGAACGCCAAAGTATCGATGATGCCGGCGAATCCGTGGCCCCGGATCCGGGCGCACAAACACCGGCGGCTCGCGCCTGAGCGGCGGGCCGCCGGTAACGGAAAGACGGGAGGCGGAGCCGGGCGGATTCTAGCTCGAATCCGCGCCGTCGGCATCAGTTACGGTCGAGGATATAGACCTCGACGCGACGGTTCTTGCCGCGTCCCTCGGCCGTCGCGTTGTCGGCGATCGGGCGCGCCGGCCCGAGTCCCTCGGCCGTCAGACGCCCCTCGTCCACGCCGCGCTCGACGAGTGCCTGACGCACGGCCTCGGCGCGCTGGAGCGACAGGCTCTGGTTGAGCGCCGCACTGCCGAGGCTGTCGGTATGGCCCTCGATGCGCGCGGTCAGCTCGGGATGCGCCTTCAGAAGCGCGGCGATACGATCCAGACTCGCCAGCTCGCCGGCCGGCAGGGTCGCCTGACCTGTGGGGAAGCTCAGCTCGGTCTCGGCCAGACTCAGGAGCAGTCCGCGCTCGGTGAAGGTGCCGTTGAGCTGGGCGAAACCGGTGTGCAGTGCTCGCAGACGGGCCAGCTCGGCGGCGGCCTCGCTCTGGTCGGCTGAAGGCGCATCGGATTGAGGCGACCGGCGAGCCGTCTCCAACTCGGCTTCGAGCGCGTCGATCCGTGCCTGGGCCGCGTTCAGGGCCTCATCGCTCCCGTCCTGAGCGCGCGCCTGCTCCAGTTCGGCCTCGAGCGAGGCGATGCGTGCCTGCGCCTCGGTCAGCGCCCGGTTCTCGTCCTGAGTCGCCGCCTCGGCGGCCTGCTGCAATTCGGCCAAGCGGGTACGCGCCTGCTCCAGTGCCTCGTTCAGGGTCGCCTGGGAGTCCTCGGCCTCGGCGCGTGCCGTCTCCAGGCTGGATTCCAGCTCCTGGATACGGGCCTCGGCCGCCGCGCGCCGTTCCGCCTCCTGGTCCTCGTCAACGGCCTCGGTACGCGCCGCCTCCAACGCGGTTTGCAGCTCGGCCAGCCGCTGCTCGCATTCGGCCAGTGCGGCCTTATGCGCGTCGACGGCCTCTTCGTGCTGCTGTTGCAGGGCCGCGCGCGCCTCGCGCTCGGCATTCAGCTCGACCTCGAGCCGGGCCGACTTCTCCAGCGCCTCGCGGGCCTGATCGGCCTGCACGGCATCGCGATGGCTCAATTCGAGCTCCATGCGCACCTTCTGAAGCTCGGTCTGGGACTCGGCCAGGCGCGCCCGTGTGGCCTCATGATCCTTGTAGAGCGCCTCGAACTGCGACTTGGTGGCGGCCAGCTCGTCGGCGAGCGCCTGGGCCTCGGCCGTCCGGCCCTCGGGCGTGCCCAGGATACCCAGCTCCTGGATGGTCCTGAGCACCTCGGCATCCTCCGGCGTGGTGCGGGCGAGCGACACCCGCTCGTTGAGATGACGCTCCAGCTCGGCGATGCGCTTCTGATGACTGGTCGCGGCCTCGGCGATGGTGTCGTTGACCCGGCCCAGATCGGCCTTCAGCCTCGCCACCTCCTCGCGCTCGGCCTCCAGTTGCGCCCGGATCTCTTCACAGGCTTCGACGAGACGCTCCTTCTCGGCCACCACCTCGGCGGTCTTGCGCCGCTCGTCGGCGAGCACCGCCGCGTGCGCGGCCTTGATGCCTTCCATGTCCTGCCCCAGACCGACCTTGATCTCTTCGAGCATACGGATCTGATCGTTGAGATCGCGTTTCTCGGTCTGGAATTGTGCCTTGAGTCTATCGATCTCGCTGCGGCTGGCGTTCCAGCCTTCCTCGGCGGCCAGGCGTCGCGCCTCGGTCTCCTTGACACGATCACTGAGCTGCACGATCAGCGCATCCTTCTCGGCGATCTGCGCCTTGAGGCGATCGTCGTACCAGTTGTAGAGGATGTAGACGCCGATCAGGGCGAAGAGCAAGGCAAAGGTGATCATCTTCCAGAAGGATTGCCCGCTGGACTGAGGGTTACTCTTACTCGGCTCGGACATCGTCGTCTCCCGGTCGAGCCGCGCCGGGTGCGGAGAGTGGGTCATGTCGCGGATCCGGACTCGCGTCGACCACATGACCGCACACGGCTTGGCTCGACCTCTGTGTTTTTATCCAGTGCGCCGTAAAACCCCGCCCTTTAGGGCGGGGATATAAGGCGCTCGCCCGAAGGGCGAAAGGGGTGTTTTTACAAGCTATAGTTAGTGTATAATATGCGCCATGATCGTTCAACGCGCCTACCGCTATCGTTTCTATCCGACGGAGGAGCAGGCCGAGCAGTTGGCCCGCTCGTTTGGCTGCGCGCGTTGGATCTATAACTGGGGTCTTCAGCAGCGCACCGACGCCTTCTATCAGCACGGCCGGCGCCTCTACTACAAAGACCTCGCCGGGCAACTGAAAGTCCTGAAGCAAGCCCCGGACACCGCCTGGCTCGCCGAGGTCTCCAGCGTCATCCTACAACAGGCGCTGCGGCATCTGGACGCGGCCTTCGCGCGGTTCTTCAAAAAACAGGCCGGATATCCGGCCTATAAGTCGCGCCGGGGCGATCAGTCCTGCTCCTACATGCGCAATGGCTTTACGTTCCGCGACGGGCGGCTGACCTTGGCTAAACAGCGCGAACCGCTCGACATCCGCTGGTCGCGGCCGTTACCGAAAGACGCGGCGCCGTCCTCTGTGACCGTCACCCGCACCACGGGCGGAAAATACTACGTCTCGTTCTTGATCGAGGCGAACGTCCAGCCGTTGCCGGCGACGACCCAGGAAACGGGTATTGACCTCAACGTCAAGGAACTGGTGCTGAGTACCGGCCGGCGCTTTCAGCCCCCCAAGGCGCTCAAGCGGCTCGAACAGCGCAAGCGGCGCTATCAACGCGCCTGCCGGCGTAAGGTCGCGGCGGCCAAGACGGCCCTGGGCCTAGATCCCCATGCGCCGCTGCCCAAAGGCACGCGCCTGCCGATCTCCAACAACCTGCACAACGCCCACAAAAAAGTGGGGCGCATCATGGAGCGCCAGGCCAATGTGCGCCGCGACTGGCAGCACAAAACCACTACCACCATCGTGCGCGAGAACCAAGTGATCGCGATGGAAGACCTCTACGTCCGGGGCCTGACCGCCGGCGCCAAGGGAACAGCCGAGCAGCCGGGGAAACGGGTTCGCCGGAAAGCGGGCCTCAACCGGGCGATCCTGGACGTGGGGTTCGGTGAAATCCGCCGTCAGATCGACTACAAGGCCCAATGGTACGGGCGCACCATGGTACTGATCGACCGCTGGTATCCGTCGAGTCAGCGCTGTTGCCGCTGCGGACACCTGCATCGGGCGCTGCGCCTGAGCGACCGCCACTGGACCTGTTCGGCGTGCGGCACGCGCCATGACCGCGATCTGAATGCGGCGCGCAACATCCTGGCGGCAGGCCAGGCCATCCTCCAGGGCGCGGACGCCCTGCGGGTGCATGAGTGAGTTGGGACTACCGGAGGACGTCCGGGACGTAAAGCCTGTGGAGCGGGCGCTGACGGCGGAACGGCGGTGGTTGAGCCGATCTACGCGTCATCCCGCATTGAAGCAGGAAAGGCGGTTCGCGAGGACCGCCCGGCCGGGGAGCCGTACCCTGGGAATCCCCGTCCTTTAGGGCGGGGAGGATGTCAAAGTATAATTTCGATTCGTTCGGAAGAACGCCCCTGGGCGCGTGCTCGCTCAAGCGCCCCGATTTCCACTCAAGCGCCACGACGGGATCCAAGATGTCTGACTACAATGCCGAGGACGTCCGCAACATCGCCCTGGTCGGTCATGCCGGCTCCGGAAAGACCACCCTGGTGGAGGCGCTGCTCGCGGCCACCGGCGTCATCAACGTGCCCGGCAACGTGACCAAGGGCACCACGGTCTGCGACTTCGACCCCATGGAAAAGGAGTTGCAGCACTCGCTCGACGCCGCCATCACCAGCTTCACCACCAGCGGCAAGCACATCAACCTGATCGACACCCCCGGTTATCCCGATTTCCTCGGGCGCAGTCTCTCGGTGCTGCCGGCGGTCGAGACCGCCGCCCTGGTCATCAATGCCCAGGCCGGGATCGAGTCCATGACCACGCGCCTGATGAAGGCCGCCGACAACCGTCATCTGTGCCGGCTGATCATCGTCAACCAGATCGATGCCGAGCACGTCGATCTCGCCCAGGTGACCGAACAGATCCGCGAGACCTTCGGCCCAGAGTGTCTGCCGATCAACCTGCCGGCCGACGGCGGCAAGCGCGTCGTCGACTGCTTCTTCCAGCCCAGCGGCGGCCCCACGGACTTCTCCTCGGTCGAGGAGGCGCACAGCCGGATCATCGACCAGGTGGTCGAGGTCGACGAGGATCTCATGGCGCTCTATCTGGAGCAGGGCCAGGAACTCCAGCCCGAGCAGCTCCACGCCCCCTTCGAGGCGGCGCTGCGCGAGGCGCATCTGATGCCCATCTGCTATGTCTCGGCCCAGACCGGCGCCGGCATCCCTGAGCTGCTGGAGATCATGGCGCGCCTGATGCCGAATCCGGCCGAGGGCAACCCGCCGCCCTTCCTCAAGGGCGAGGGCGCGGCCATGGAGCCGGTGCGCGTCAGTCCGGATCCGGCGCTGCATGCCGTGGCCCATGTATTCAAGATCCTCAACGACCCCTATCGCGGCAAGATCGGCATCTTCCGCGTCCATCAGGGACGGATCACGCCCGCGAGTCAGCTCTTCGTCGGCGACGCGCGCAAGCCGTTCAAGGTCAATCATCTCTATCGCGTGCACGGCAATGATCTGATCGAGGTCGACGAGGGCGTACCGGGCGACATCCTGGCCGTCACCCGGGTCGACGACATCCATTTCGACGCCGTGCTGCACGATTCGCACGACGAAGACCATTTCCATCTGACCACGATGGAATGCCCGATCCCGCTGTTCGGACTGGCGATCAACACCAGCAAGCGCGGCGACGAGCAGAAGCTCACCGATGCGCTCAACAAGCTGCGCTCGGAAGACCCCTGCTTCCACATCGAGCACAACGCCGGCGCCAACGAGACCGTGGTGCGCGGACTCGGCGAGGCCCATCTCAAGGTGGTGCTGCGACGGCTGACCGAGCAGTTCCATATCGACGTCGAGACCCGTCCGCCGAGCATCCCCTATCGCGAAACCATCATGGGCCAGGCCGAGGGGCATCATCGGCACAAGAAGCAGACCGGTGGTGCCGGCCAGTTCGGTGAGGTCTATCTGCGGGTCGAACCCAAGGCGCGCGGGACCGGATTCGAGTTCGTCGATGCCGTGGTCGGCGGGGCCATTCCGGGCAACTTCATCCCCTCGATCGAAAAGGGCGTGCGTCAGGTGCTGGAGGAAGGCGTCGTTGCCGGTTATCCGCTCCAGGACATCCGGGTCACGGTCTACGACGGCAAGTACCACCCGGTCGACTCCAAGGACATCGCCTTCGCCACCGCCGGACGCAAGGCGTTCATCGATGCCGTGCTCAAGGCCCAGCCGGTGATCCTGGAGCCGATCGTCAAGATCCGTATCACGGCCCAGGACAGCGCCATGGGCGATCTGGCCGGGGATCTGTCGAGCCGGCGCGGACGCATCAACGGCAGCGAGTCCAAGAGTCGCGGGCGCGTGGTCATCGAGGGCGAGGTGCCGCTGGCCGAGCTGGAGGGCTATGACGCGCGGCTCAAGTCGCTCACCGGCGGCGAGGGTACCTACGGCATCGAGCTGAGCCACTACGACCCGGTGCCGGGCAACATCCAGAAGCAGATGATGGATGCCTATCAGCGCAGCGAGGATTGAGCGCTTCCCGCCGCCGTCTCCGGACCTGAGACGTCGATCCATGGCCCCGGCCTTCCGGCGCCATGGATCTCCCGCCTGAATATCCGGCCGCTAGGCGTCCGTGCCGAGCGCGCCGGTCTCCGATTCGTGAAGTGCCTGGGTATCGCGATGACTCCGGGTCATCGACCAGAGCAGCAAGCCGATCCAACCGATGATCGTCCAGCCGAGCAGGACGTTGAGCACACTGATGAGCACGCGCCGGCGGTGGCCCTGGTCGAACGCCAGCCAGGTCGGCAGCAGATAGAACAGGATCAGGAGCGCGGAGATGAACCATCCGCGAACATCGATCGGATAGATCGCGTCGACGGCCAGCAGCAGAAGCAGCCAGACCAGGACGAAGACCGGAATGCCGCGTCTCAGACCGAGGCGGCGCAGGTTCTCGATGAGCACCGGCGGAATGCGGCGCTCGATGGCGGCGATCCAGGTGCTGGGGCGCCAACCTTGGGCGCGGTCGGACGATGGGTGTTGATCCATACTGATTCTCCGCAAATAGAGGCGGCGCGAAGCATAGCCTAAACCGCACCTGGCATGATAGGCGGCGTTCAGGCGCACTTTTGGGAGCATCCGTGCCCTAAAACTGCCGATCGGGACCGACGACCTCCACATCCGACTCGGATTACTCGAACCGGGTCACAGACTTGCCGCAATTTTTCCCTCAAACTTGAAAGCGTCTGGCCGTTAAAGGTCAACAATGCGACAAGCGAGCAAGCCGTCCTGCACACAGGATCGCCCTCTTCCGCATCTGCCGCTGCGCCGATCCAATGGCGAGTTCTACGACAAGGTTCCTACATTTGGAGTCCCATCATGACCAAGTTTTTTACTGTTTCATCGCTCGCCTGCTGCTTAGCGCTTTCCTGGTCGATTGGTTATGCTCAAACGACCACCAAAACCGTTAAGCCCTATGCCTATTCGATGAAGGTCGCCGTTAGCCTGCCGAAGGGCAGCGATGCGGAGGCATCGCTGAAAGACAAGACAAAACCATCGACGACAGCTCTCACACCCTGTACTGATGAATGGAAGCGCGATGTACTCTCGTTCCAACTGACCTACGACGCAGGTAAACGCACAATCAATAAAAAAGACGGCACCGAAACATCGACTGTCACCGATGTGTATTTCTTCTTTTACAATCCGCAAGCCCTCGGCTTAAAAACCACAGCCACTCCTAAGACCGATCCTAATGATACATCTGATACAGATGCCGACTATCCTGAAATGTGCGAAATTAATGCAACCGAATACCAGGCATGCGACCCCAAGATATGGGTAATCACCCGCCCCGCTGTAGGCACGGCTCCACTCGCCATGCGGCCACTTGCCGAACCTGCAGATATTCGCTTTGGCGATATCGATCATATTTATTTGTCGAAAGATGAAAATCTCGGAACAGGCAAAATCTCTGACTCTACACTGCGTTCCTACATGAAGTTCGATGATCTAACGCAGGGATTGTGGTCGTTAATCGGCATCGTCGGACCAATTATCGATCTTAATGTCACGACTCCACCTCTAGCACTTGAATTTGACGATCCGACCAAATGGGCTGCATGGGACGCCGTTTCCTTTATGCTCGGCTCCCCCTGGGGAAACGGAAAAATCTGTCAGTAACCATCCCAGGGCGAACGCATCAAGCTTTGCTAATATTCGAGGATTTGCATGTGGATGATTTCAGTGGGGAAGTGGCGTTGGTGCATAAACCCGCCGAGACCCGCTAAACTGACGATTATGCCCCCCTGAAACAGGCGCCCAGACATGTCAACCACCGCCCAGACGAGCGAAGCGGCCGCCTCACCGAAGGCCACGTACCGGATCACCAACTGGCCGGCGTATGACCGCGCCCTGGTGGCGCGTGGTGACATCACGTTCTGGTTCGACCAAGAAGCGATCGAACAGCACTGGACGCCGGAACCAACGGGCAAGCGGGGTGCGCCTTGGCGCTACTCGGACTGGGCGATTCAGATGTTGTTGGTTTTGAAGCAAGTCTTCCACGTGCCCTATCGCGCAACGGTGCCGGCAAGCGGTGGACCTGGCTGAAAGTCCATCCGGTGGTCGATGCCGACGCCAAGGACTATCCTTAGCCGGCACACCCAAGCGACGGAAAACCAAAAGCTTCCAAAAGGTTCAGCGTCATGTCCTATTTGCCTTTTTTCACCCTAGCGCAACTGGCCGCCCCCGTGTGGCGCAGGCCAATGCCGGCCTGTAAGCCAGGCAAACAGCGCGGCTTGACCCTGATTGAATTGATGGTGACATTGGCGGTCGCCGTCATTATTTTGAGTATGGGCATACCCAGCTTTCAGAGCATGATCCAAAGCAACCGCCTGACCAGCGCGGCGAATGAATTCATGGCCGCGCTCAATTATGCCCGCTCCGAGGCGATCAAACGCGGGCAAGGCATCATCTTGTGCAAGACCACTACCTTCACTGCCTGTACCGAAGGCGGCAACAAGTGGGAGACGGGCTGGATGGCTTTTCTGGATAAGGACAAAAACAACAAGTGGAGTTCAGGTGATGAAATCCTGCGCGTCTGGCAAGCTTTGCCGGCCGGGTACACCTTAAGACCCAACAACAATTTTAACAATTACCTGCGTTACGGCCCGGACGGGGCCGCCAATAATTTGGGTACCTTCGCCCTTTGTTACAACAATCAAACCCAAGGCGCCAAGGCGATCGTCATCACGCGCCTGCGCCCCAGGCTGGGCAAGGACAGCAACGGCAACCAGATTCCTGAAAACGATGCGGGCGATATTTCGAGCTGTTTTATTTCTCCATGAACAAACAAAATATGAACAGACAAAGCGGATTCACCCTAATCGAAGTCCTCGTCGCCGTGTTGGTTTTGGCTTTAGGCTTGCTTGGGCTGGCGGGGCTGCAAGCCAATGCCGTAAAAACCAACCATAGCGCCTTGCAACGCAGTCAGGCAGTGATGCTGGCCTATTTCATGATGGACGCCATGCGCGCCAACAAAGCTGTCGCCGGCGCAGGCAGTTACAACCTTGGCACACCCGGCACTCCTGATGCCCCAGTATGTGACGCGCCCACCGAAAGTGACTTAGTTACTCACGATCAAGCTCACTGGTTTGCGGCGCTTAAGGAAAACCTAGGCGATGCTCCTACAACGTGCGGCCTGATCGCTTGCGATGCCAGTGCTAATTGCACCGTCAAGGTATTTTGGGACGACAGCCGTGCCGGCGGGTCCAGTGCGCAAACCATCGAGATCACAAGCCGACTATGAAGATTCAACCGCTACGATATCAACGTGGTTTCACCCTCATCGAACTCATGATCAGCCTGGTACTGGGGCTTTTGGTCGTAGCCGGTGTGATTGGCCTGTTTCTCTCCAACAAACAGGTGTACCGGCAGAACGAAAATCTGGCCCGCATGCAGGAAAGCGCCCGCTACGCTTTCGAAGTCATGGCCCGCGACCTGCGCGAAGCCGGCGCCATCGCCTGTAACAGCAATTTGCCGGTCGCCAACGTGCTCAACGGGGCCTCCAGCAACTGGTGGTCCAACTGGGGCGATGGTATCCGCGGTTACGAAAATAACGACAACACCTTTCCTAAAGCATTTGACACCGGTAGCAATGTTGCCGCCAACCGCGCGCCGGGAACCGATGCTGTGATCATTTGGAGCGGTACTCTGGAGGATGGGGTATACATCACGGACCATAACCCGCCTTCTGCCCAGTTTAAAGTCAATACTACCGCCCATGGATTCAAAGACGGCGACATCCTGATGGTCTGCGACTCCAAGCAGGCAGCTATTTTTCAGGTAACCAATGCCAACAGCAGCAATGTCACCATCGTCCACAACACCGGCAATACGGTCTCTCCCGGCAATTGCAGCAAATACCTGGGTTTTCCGGTACCAGCAGGCTGCGGCTCACCACCTAACCCCGAACCCCCTGCCCATGCTTTCGAAAACGGTGGCTTCATCAGCAAGCTCACTGCCCACGCTTGGTACATCGGCTGTAACGGCAGAGCCGCATGCAGCGATCCTGGGGGAAGGTCGTTGTATCGTCTCATTCTGCAAAACACAAGTGGCACGGCAGGGGTTACCAGTGAAGAGCTCGCCGAAGGCATCAGCGACCTACAAATCGAATATCTGACGCGCGACGCCAGCGGCACGCTTGCATCCCAATATGATGCTGCCGCGGCCGTCACCGATTGGAAAAACGTCGTTGCCGCAAGACTGATATTCACCTTCCAGACCCTGGAACGGGTAGGTACCAATACCCAGGCCATCAGTCGCAATTGGTACACCGTGGTTAGCTTGAGGAACCGCATGCCGTCAACTACCCCGCCCTGAAGGACGGGGTTTCTCGCGGAGGAACTGATGAAAGCCAATTCCCAAACCGGCACCGCCTTGATTGTCTCTCTGATACTGTTGCTGCTTGTTACCCTGCTGGGTGTAGCAGGCATCAAAAGCGTAGCTTTAGAGGAAAAAATGGCCGGCAACAGCTACGACCGCAGCCTTGTGTTTCAGGCGGCAGAATACGCCTTGCGGGTAGGCGAGGCCGTGGCCGAAGTCAAATCTAAAACCATTCCACCCAACAACGGCTTTCCCACCTACACCGATGCCGACGATACCTGTCCAACAGGCGCGATCGACAACTGCACGAGTGGCTTGTGCCCCACGCCAGACAAGGATTGCCTGCCCAGGTGGCAAGATTCCAGCTTTACCGGTTGGATCAACGCATCCTCGGTGAGCAGCCTGGCCGGTACGCCGCAGTATTTCGTCGAGTACTTGGGCGGCACTTTCCCCTGTACTGATGGCGGCAGCTCCGATCCCAATAACTGCAAGCGTTACCGCATCACCGCGCGCAGCGATCCAAATCTAGGCAACGGCCGCGCAACGGTGGTGTTACAGTCAATTTATGCGACGGATTGAAGGAGTTTGTTATGTTGAAATCAAGATTATTGATTCACCTAGCATGGGCAATCAATGGAATGCTGCTGAGCTTGGTGCCGGTTCATGCTGCCCTGACATTGCCTAACATACCTTTGGGGGTAGCCACCTCTGCCAAGCCCATGACCATGATTACAGCGGGTAAGGATCACAAGCTGTTTTACGAAGCCTACAACGACGCCAGCGACATCAATGGCGACGGGGTTTTGGATATTCGCTTTAAACCCAGTATCACCTATTACGGCTTGTTCGACCCCAACCTTTGTTACACCCATAATAACGCAAGTGACACTACGGGGCTTTTTTCGCCCGATTCCTATGCCACCAATGGCAAATGTCCGGGTAAGTGGTCTGGCAACTGGTTGAACTACGTCACCACCAGCCGCATCGATGCGCTGCGCAAGGTGCTTTATGGTGGCTACCGGGATGAGGACACCGCCACGCAGACCATCCTACGCCGCGCCTACATCCCGCAAGACGCCCACTCCTGGGCCAAGGAATATACCAGCGAAGCAGTGGATGGTTACAAAATCAGCGATTACACCCCCCTGGCGCAACCCGCATCCGGCAAGCGGCACTTCTTCGGCAATCTCACGGCCAACGCCGGGACCAACTGCGACACGTTAAGCAATTGTAGTGGCTTGCCGCCGTTGTTGTCGGTTGTCACCAACAGCTCTAAGCGGGTGTGGGAGTGGGCATCCAAGGAGCGGCCGGTGCTGGATAATACCCATGGCGGCACGCGTACCGATTACACCGTTCGGGTCGAAGTGTGTACCGCAAACTTTCACGACGGCTGCAAACAATATCCAAACGGTCCAAACGGCACGTACAAGCCGATTGGCCTATTGCACGACTACGGCGAAAACGACGCCATGCTATTCGGCTTGTTGACGGGCAGTTACAACAAAAACATGTCGGGCGGCGTGCTACGCAAAGTGGTCGCTTCGTTCAAAGACGAAGTCAATCCCAGCACGGGTCAATTTACCAACGTCAATGGCATCGTGCGCTCATTCGACAGCTTGCGCATTCGCGATTTCAATAATGGAAGAACCGATAAAGCCTACCGTTCCGGCTGGAAAACTAATGGCCCCATGAGTGAGGGGCAGTTTGTCGATTGGGGCAACCCCATCGCCGAAATGATGTACGAAGGATTGCGCTATTTTGCCGGCAAAGGAAGTGCAACGTCTGCCTTTGCGACCAGCGGTTCCCACGATGAGCATGTAGGTCTTCCTGTGGCCACATGGGATAATCCCTACAGCGCAACGAGTGCCGCCCAGGCCCCTTGGTGCGCCAAAGCGAACATGTTGGTTGTCAGCGACATCAACCCTTCGTTTGACTCCGACCAGCTTCCAGGCAGTTCTTTCGGCAGCTTTTCAGGCGACGTGTCGGGGATGAACGTCACGGCTTTAGCTGACACCATTACCGCCCATGAACCTGGAGTGACCGGGCTGCACTTTATCGGTCAATCGGGCACAGATTATGACACGGCACCTACGGCAAAGGACGTAACCTCGTTAGCCAAGATTCGCGGGCTTGCCCCGGAAGAACCGACCAAACAGGGCAGCTATTACAGCGCAGCGGTGGCCTATTATGGCAAGACTAACGACCTCAACACTGCCACGGGCAATCAGACCGTCGATTCATTCTATGTGGCGCTCGCTTCCCCTTTGCCCAGAATTGAATTTCCCGTTGGTGGAGGGAAAATGGTCACTTTAGTGCCATTTGCAAAGTCGGTAGGTCAGGATGGAAGCCCATATACTGGGTTTCAACCAACCAACCAAATTGTTGATTTTTATGTCGACTCTATCTACAACCTGCCTGGAGCCCCGTACGATTCCACTGTCAATGGCGGTCGTCCGTATGCCAAATTCCGAATCAACTATGAGGATGTCGAACAGGGCGCTGACCACGACATGGATGCTATTGTTGAATATACCATCACGCTCGATGCAACAGGGAAAGTCCAAGTCGATCTAAATTCAACCTATGCCGCTGGGAGCATCATTCAACACATGGGCTATGTGATTTCAGGCACCACGGCGGATGGGGTTTATCTTGATGTGCGTGATAAGGATACGGCTGAAGATAAGGACATTGACTATGTGTTGGATACCCCCAATGTTCCAGGCGCTTTGCCATTGACCAGCTCGCGTACCTTTACCCCCGGGGCGGCCGGCGCTACCTTACTCAAGGATCCTTTGTGGTACGCAGCCAAATGGGGAGGATTTGTCGATAAAAACGGCAACAACCTTCCGGACCCTTCCTATGAATGGGATGCTGATGGCAATGGCGTGCCGGATACCTATTTTCTGGTTCAAAATCCCCTTAAGTTGAAAGAGTCGCTCAAACGCGCCTTTGAAAATATCATCGAGCGCAGCGCGAGCGCAGGGAATGTTACCTCTAACAGTACTTCTATTACATCGACGACGCAGGTTTTTCAGTCCATATTCAATACCGCCAACTGGTCCGGCGATCTGCTCGCGTATCCGATCACTACTTCTGGAGTCGGCGCAACGCCCAGTTGGAAGGCTTCCGCGCAGATTCCTGCGCTGGGGGATCGTAAGATTTTCATCACTGGCTCCACTGGTTCCACCGTGCTCTTCCAGTGGTCCTCTTTGATTGCCGCCGATCAAACTACACTGGGCAATGCGGATGTCGTCGACTATCTGCGCGGCGAGCGCAGCAAGGAGTTGCAAAATGGTGGAGGGTTTCGCAACCGCGCAATCGATAACGTCTTGGGCGACATCGTCCACTCCTCGCCCTATTACGTCAAAGACACCAACACCGTGTATGTGGGTGCCAACGACGGCATGCTGCATGCTTTTGATGCAACGACGGGTAAGGAGCTTTTCGCCTACATTCCCAGCGCAGTGATTCCCAAACTGAAAGACCTGACCCAACCCAGTTACACCCATGCCTATTACGTGGATGGCGACATCGCTGTGTCGAACCTGGATCAAACGCCCGGGAAAAACTATCTCGTTGCTACTTTGGGCCACGGCGGCAAGGGCTTGTTTGCCCTCGACGTTACCAACCCCACTACGTTCTCAGCAAGCAACTTCCTGTGGCAGTACTTCAATCCCAGCGATAACGATTTGGGCTATATGCTGGGTCGGCCGGTACTGGCCAAGATGAACAATGGTTCGTTTGCGGTGGTCGTGGGAAATGGCTATAACTCCAATACCGGCAAGG
The DNA here is from genome assembly GCF_018409545.1 of Allochromatium tepidum. GTDB lineage: Bacteria > Pseudomonadota > Gammaproteobacteria > Chromatiales > Chromatiaceae > Thermochromatium > Thermochromatium tepidum_A. Next base: position 2,562,818 of record NZ_AP024563.1, read on the forward strand.
CGGTGCTGTATATCTTTAACCTAGCCACAGGGAGCCTGATCACAAAGATCGACACCGGCGTCGCCGGTGATAATGGTTTGGCAACCCCGGGGGTGGTGGATGTGGATGGCGACAACGATGTCGATGTCATCTACGCCGGTGACCTGAAAGGAAACGTGTGGAAATTCGACGTCAGCCACAGCAATCCCAACCAATGGAAGTCGGCCTTTATGTCAGGATCGACCCCCAAGCCGTTCTTCGTTGCCAAAGACCCTTCCAACAACCGCCAGCCGATTACGGCGCAGATCACTTCTGTGCTAAACCAGGTCTCTGGTGATCCGAACTACGGCAAGCGCTTCGTTTTCTTCGGCACCGGCAGCTATTTTAGAAGCGGCGACCCGGCCGATACCAAAATCCAAAGCTGGTATGGACTGATTGACGATAATGCCCAGATTACAAGCCGCAGTGATCTTCAGGCCCGTTCCGTTCTGGCCGAGGGCATTTTCTCCGACAAACAGGTTCGCACCTTCTCTGATGCCACAGCAAACGACATGACGGACAAAAAAGGCTGGGTATTGGATTTCACTACTCACCCAGGGGAACGCATCGTTACAGCTTCCAGGTACTACAAGTTTGCCCAGCCGACGCTGATTGCCAGTTCGATCATCCCCGTGGTCGATCCTTGCGTGCCGGGCGGTAACGGCTACGTCAACGCCATCAACCCCTTCACCGGTGCGCGCCTTACACAGGGCTTCTTCGACGTTAACAAAAACAACGACTTCAGCGACGACAAACTCAACAATAACCTCATTGGCGGCATCGATCTTGGCGTAGGTATGCCCAGCGAACCTACCATCGTTGGCGATCGTTTGATCGTGGGAGGATCCAGAGGCACGATTGCCGATATCCGCATCAACCTTGGGATTTCTCCACTCAAAGAGCGCATCTCCTGGCGGGAAATCGTAACGGAGTAAATCATGCAGAACAAAGGCTTTACCCTCATCGAGCTGATGATCGCGGTGACGATCGTGGGGATTTTGGCTTCGATCGCCTATCCTTCCTACCAAAGCCATGTGCTCAAAACCCGGCGCAAGGCGGCCGAAGGCTGCCTGATGGAGCTGGCGCAATGGATGGAGCGCTATTACACGACCAACATGACATACGCAGGCGCCTCTTTGCCGACCACTTCATGCCGAACCGATCTCGGCAGCTACTACACTTTCAGCTTCGACGGCACACCCGCGGCTACGGCTTTTACCCTCAAAGCCGAGGCTCAGGGCGCCCAGGCCAATGACACTAGCTGCACTTCGCTTACAGTCGACCACATCGGCCAGAAAACCCCGAGCGGCTGCTGGTAGTGCTGTGGCGGTGAATGCCGTAGCAACGCATAACGGAGGGGCGAATGAGGATTCGCCCCTTCTGTTGGGTAGGTATCTGGGTTTGGTTGGCGATTGCCTTATTCCGCAAGGCGTAGGCTTGGCGCCTATTGGGTTACCCACACAAAAAAAGCTTCACCTGCGATTTGCCCTGTTCGCATGGGTACTTGCGTGCCCTACGCTGACGACGCCGGCTGCCGGAGAGTATAATCGGCTGGAATCGGAGAAACTATGAGCGTCATTGAACTTTACGACAAGCTGCGCACTGCCCCGGATGAAACCACCCGGGCCCGTCTCATTGCCGAAGCGTTTGAGGCGTTTGAATCGCGTTACCCGCACTTTCAGGAACTCGCCACCCGCACGCACCTGAGCGAAACCGAACTCAGGCTGCAGAAGGAAATCGAGCTTGTTCGCTCGGAGCTACGGAAGGAAATCGAGCAAGTACGTTTACAAACCGAACAGGTGCGCTCAGAGCTTAAGATAGAGCTTGCTAACGTTAAGGCCTCGCTATTGAAATGGAGTTTCCTGTTTTGGCTGACCCAGTTTAGCGCGATTTTGCTGCTGTTGTTTCGGTTGCAGGGAGCGGCGTAGGGTTGCCCCCCACCTGAGGCTCAACGGCTTCAGGCCGCCTGACGCCGGTGATTCCAGACCACATAGACCACCAGCGTCAGGCCCGCGAAGACCAGGGCCGCGACGGTCACCAACGGCAGGTTCTCACGGATGAGGGCCTCGTTGCCGCCGATGAAATAGCCCAGCGCGATCAGCATCAGCGACCAGAGTCCGGCTCCGAACCCGGTATAGAAAGCAAAGGTCGCGACCCGCATCCGCGCCAGCCCCGCCGGGATCGAGATCAACTGCCGGATGCCCGGAATCAGACGCCCGGTGAAGGTCGAAATGGCCCCATGGCGCGCGAAGAAGGCGTCCGTCTTGTGCAGGACGTGCGGAGCGATGAAGAAATAGCGTCCATAACGCTCCAGGAAGGGGCGCCCCACCGCCAGCGCCAGCCCGTAATTGATGAAGGCTCCGATCAGACAGCCGACGATCGAGGCCGGCAGCACCAGGCTCGGATCCATCCGCCCCTGATGCGCCAGATACCCCGCCGGGATCAGCACCACCTCGCTCGGAAAGGGGATGAAGCTCGACTCGATGGCCATCAGCACCATCACCCCCGTATAGCCCCAGCCGTCGACCGTAGCCAGCAGCCAGTCGATCATGTCATGCAGCATCCGCTCATACCTCGCGCGCGGTTCAAATCAATCCGATAGCGTTGAAAAAAACGATCACGACCAAGGCGGGCGAAACATAGCGGACCAGGAACCGCCAGGTGCGATATCCCAGCCCATCGCCCAGACGCAACTCACCGCGCGAGGCGGATCGCGACATCACCCAGCCGGCGAAGAGCGCAATGAACAGCCCACCCAGCGGCAAGAGGATGTTGGCCGTCAGATAGTCCAGGAGATCGAACCAGGTCTTGCCCAACAGCTGGAAGGACTCGCCCGACCAGAGATTGAAGGACAGCACCGAGCCGATGCCCAGGAACCAGGCCAGCACGCCGACCCCGAACGTCGCCGAGACGCGCCGCATCCCCCGATTCTCGACCAGCCAGGCCACCGCCGGCTCGATGAGTGAGATCGCCGAGGTCCAGGCGGCGAACACCAGCAGTACGAAGAACAGCATACCGAAGAAACGCCCGCCCGGCATTGCGCCGAAGGCGATCGGCAGCGTCTGGAAGACCAGTCCCGGACCGGACGCCGGTTCCAGGCCGTTGGCGAAGACGATCGGGAAGATCGCCAGACCCGCCAGCAGCGCTGCCGTGGTGTCGGCCACCACGATGGTCAGGGTGGCACGCGCGATCGAGGCATTGCCCGGCATATAGGAGCCATAGACCATGATCGCCCCCATGCCGAGGCTGAGCGTGAAGAAGGCATGACCCAAGGCGATCAACAGCGGCTCGCCGTTGAAACGGCACGACTTGACTCCGGACTCCAGCAGCTCGCAATGCTGGAACACCTTGCTGATATCCGGGTGGAACAGGAACGCGAACCCGCGCCCGAAATCTCCTTCATACAGCGCATAGAGCACCAGCACCACCAGCAGCGCAAAGAGCGCCGGCATGAGCACCGTCACGGCCTTCTCCAGTCCGCCGCGCACGCCGCGCGCGACCACCGCCCCGGTCATGGCCATGAAAATGGTGTGCCAGGCGAGCATCGACTCAGGCGAACCCAACAAGTCCTTGAACAGCGCCGAGGCGGCGTCGGCATTCGCCCCGGTGAAGAGTCCGGCGCCGGCGCGGAAGACATAGGCCAGTGCCCAGCCGGCGATCACGCTGTAATAGGAGAGGATCAGCAATCCCGTCACCACCCCGAGCCAACCGAGCCAGCGCCAGGCCGGATGGGCCTTCTCTTCGGCCACCAGGGCGCGCATGGTATTGATCGGACTCCGGCGCCCGCGCCGTCCCATGAGGATCTCGGCCATCATGATCGGCACACCGATCAGGGCGATACAGATCAGATAGACCAGAACGAAGGCGCCGCCGCCGTTCTCGCCCGTGATGTAGGGGAACTTCCAGATATTGCCCAGACCGACGGCCGAGCCGACGGCCGCCAGGATGAAGACGAACCGCGACGACCATTGGCCGTGGATGGAACCCTGTGTGTCCGGCATGGGGTGCGCGCCCTCGATGATGGTGTTGTCGATCTCGAGCGGTCATTTTCCGCCAAGCGTATCGGCGTCACAAGGCACGGGCCGCGCCGGCCGCCAATCCCCTATGCAATAATTGCCATTTGATTCAAACCACCCTGAGGGACTTCACCGCCATGCCCAGGTTCCCCGTCTCCCATTCCCGACCCGATCAACGACGGCGATCAGGCGCCGCCCGCCTGACACGCCTGCTGTTCGTGCTGCTGTTCTCCGGTCCCATCGTCCTGACCAGCGGCGCCTGCGCCAACAATCAGTCACGCCAGGATCGCTCGACCCAGACTCCCACGCCGCCCAAGCCCTATGTCAATGCCTCGGCGCCCGTCAATCCATCGGGCTACGACTGGCGCAACATCGAAGGCACCCAAGACGGCCGGCGACTGAACGAGCGTTCGAGCGAGTGGAGCGGACTCAACCGCGCGGCCCTGAATCTGCACTCGGCCAGCGCGATGATCGTGGACGAACGCGGCAATGTCCTCTACTCCAAGAACGCGCGTGCGGTCCGCCCCATCGCCTCCGTCACCAAGTTGATGACGGCCATGGTGGTGCTGGACACCGGCGTCTCGCTCCAGACGCCGATCCGCATCGTCGAGGACGACCGGGACCGGCTGAAAAACAGCCGCTCGCGCCTGCGCATCAATGACACCGTCCTGCCGCGCCGCGAGATGATCATGGTCGCCATCATGTCCTCGGACAATCGTGCCGCCCATGCGCTCGGGCGCACCACCTTCAGAGGCGGCACACCCGCCTTCATCCAGGCCATGAACCGTAAGGCACGCGCGCTCGGGATGCACAACACCCAGTTCGTCGACTCCTCCGGACTCGATCCGCGCAACCGCTCCACGGCCGAGGATCTGGTCAAGATGGTGCGCGCCGCCGCCAATTATCCGCTGATCCGTGAGACGACCTCGCGCAGTGAGATGACACTGCGTCCCTTCTCGGACGGCACTCCGCTGCAATATCGCAATACCAATCCGCTGGTCCGTAGCCCGGAATGGACGGTCGAGGTCAGCAAGACCGGCTTCATCAACGAGGCCGGCCGCTGTCTGGTCATGCGGGCGCGCATCGACAATCGGCACTTCTACATGGTCTTCCTGGGTTCCGACGGCAAACTCGGTCCCATGGGCGACTCCAACCGGGTGCGCGAATGGATCCTGGCCGGCAACACACGCACGACAGCCGCGCGTTGATCTCTCAGCGCGGACGCCGCCCCCACTTCGACCCTTCGCCCGATGTGGAGCCACCGTCGGGCTTGTGTCGCCCGGGCTTCACGGCTCCAGGGGCGGAACGGCGCAGACGCGGACGCTCCAGCACGCGCAGTCCGGCCAGGGCCATGAGCTCGGCGCGTTCCTCGTCGGTCAGCGGACGCCAGTTGCCGGGGAAGAGCCGTCGGCCCAGCTCGACATTGCCGTAGCGGATGCGGATCAGCCGGCTGACGGTGCAGCCGGCGGCCTCCCACAGTCGGCGCACCTCGCGATTGCGTCCCTCGCGCAGCACCACGTTGTACCAGTGATTGGCGCCGGTTCCGCCCTGATCGGTGACGCGCTCGAACCTGGCCGGGCCGTCTTCCAGCTCGATGCCGGCGGTCAGGCGCTCCAGGGTCTCGGGCGCGACCTCGCCGAGGATGCGCACCGAGTATTCGCGCTCGATCTCGCGCGAGGGGTGCATGAGCCGGTTGGCCAGCTCGCCGTCGGTGGTGAACAGGATCAGGCCCGAGGTATTGATGTCGAGCCGACCGACCGCGATCCAGCGCCCCTGCTTGGGTCGCGGCAGACGGCGAAAAACGGTCGGGCGCTCCTCGGGATCGCGGCGCGTGACCAGTTCGCCCTCGGGCTTGTGGTAGACGATGATCTGGGTCTCGGAATCGCGCTTGGGCTTGAGCGTGACATCGCGCCCGTCGACGCGGATACGGTCGGCACGGGTAGCCTGATCGCCGAGCTTGGCGAGCTGCCCGTTGACGCGCACCCGGCCCTCGCTGATCCAGCCCTCGATCCGGCGGCGCGAGCCGAGTCCGGCCTCGGCGAGCAGCTTCTGGAGCCGGACGGGTTCGTCGCCGGAGCCTGGACGAGGGGGCGGCTGTCGATCGTTCTTCATGAGGTGTTCTCGGTCGGTTCGGACGTCGGCACGACGTTCGTGGATAGGAAATAGGACTCGGGGTCGCGGATCTCGGACAGGGGCGGCAGCTCGTTGAGCGAGCGCAGTCCGAAGTAATCCAGGAAGCGGCGCGTGGTCGCATAGAGCGCCGGTCGGCCCGGCACGTCGCGATGCCCCACGACCCGCACCCATTCGCGCTCGGTGAGGGTCTTGATGATGTTGGTGCTCACGGCCACGCCGCGGATGTCCTCGATCTCGCCGCGCGTGATCGGCTGGCGGTAGGCGATCAGGGCCAGGGTCTCCAGCAGGGCGCGCGAATAGCGCGGGGCCTTCTCGTCCCACAGCCGCGCCACCCAGGGCGCGACGGATGCACGCACCTGCACCCGATAACCGCCCGCGACCTCGGCGATCTCGATGCCGCGTCCCTCGTAGTCGGCGCTCAGTGCGCGGATACAGTCGAGGATGGCGGCGCGCTCGGGGCGCTCGTCCTCGCCGAAGAGTTCCAGGAGCCGGTCGAGCGTCAGCGGACCGCCGGCGGCGATCAGCGCCCCCTCGACGATGGCTTTGAGCGGCTGGTCGGTCATGCGGTGGTCGCGGGCGAGGACTCGCGCAGTTTGACATGGATGGGGGCGAAGGACTCGGACTGCACCAGTTCGAGCACGCTCGACTTGATCAGTTCCAGCAGCGCCAGAAAGGTCACGACCACGCCCGGACGGCCTTCGCTCGGGTCGAAGAGATCGGTCAGACGCGCAAACCCGCCGCCGTTCAGACGCTCCAGCACCTGCGACATGCGCTCGCGCAGCGACAGTTGTTCCTTCTCGACTTTGTGGCTGGTGAAGAGTTCGGCGCGCGCCAGCACCTCGCGCAGTGCCGACAGCAGTTCGTGCAGATCCACGTCCGGCGGTCGGCGTCGGATGAATCCGGGCGGCACAGCGGCCTCAACGACGAAGTGATCGCGTTCCAGTCGGGGCAGCGCGTCGAGATCCGCCGCCGCCTGTTTGAAACGCTCATACTCCTGGAGCCTTCGGACCAGATCGGCGCGCGGATCGACGCCCTCCTCTTCCGCCTCCTGCGGTCGGGGCAGCAGCATCCGCGACTTGATCTCGGCCAGCATCGCGGCCATCAGCAGATACTCGGCCGCCAGCTCCAGACGCAGCTCATGCATCAGCTCGACGTATTCCATGTACTGCTCGGTGATCTCGGCGATCGGGATGTCGAGGATATCCAGATTCTGACGCCGGATCAGATAGAGCAGCAGATCGAGCGGCCCCTCGAAGGTTTCGAGGAAGACCTCCAGCGCATCGGGCGGGATATAGAGATCCTGGGGCAGCGTCAGGAACGGCGCGCCCCGGACCATGGCTAGGGGCGGCTCCTGTCGCACATCCGCCGTCGAGCGATCAGGCTCGACGGCGGCAGCGATCCCCTCCGCTTCGCTCGGTGCGTTCAAGGTTCGACGGACTTCAGGACATCACCAGCGACATGGCGTGACGGACCTCTTCCATGGTCTCACGCGCCACATCACGGGCCTTTTCACAACCTTCGTTCAGGATACTGCGCACCAGATCGGGCTGGGCCTCGTACTCGCGTGCGCGCTCCTGGATCGGCGTCAGTTCGGCAAGCACGGCATCGATGATCGGCTGCTTGCACTCCAGACAGCCGATCCCCGCCGAGCGGCAGCCCTGCTGCACCCACTCGTGCACCGAGCTGTCGGAATAGACCTGATGGAACTGCCACACCGGACACTTCTCGGGATCGCCCGGATCGGTGCGCCGCACCCGTGCCGGATCGGTCGGCATGGTCCGTAGTGCCTTCTCGACCTCGGCCGGCGAGTCGCGCAGTGAGATCGTGTTGTCGTAGGACTTGGACATCTTCTGACCGTCCAGCCCCGGCATCTTGGACGCCTTGGTCAAGAGCGCCTGCGGCTCGGGCAGGATGATGCGCCCGCCGCCTTCCAGATAGCCGAACAGCCGCTCGCGGTCGGACAGGGTGATGTTCCCCTGCCCTTCGAGCAGCGCGCGCGCCACCTCCAGCGCCTCCTGATCGCCCTGTTCCTGATAGCGCCGCCGCAACTCGTCGAACAGCTTGGCGTTCTTCTTGCCCATCTTCTTCTTGGCCTCTTCGGCCTTGATCTCGAAGTCCGGCTCGCGCCCGAAGATATGGTTGAAGCGCCGCGCCACCTCGCGCGTCAGCTCGACATGGGCGACCTGATCCTCGCCGACCGGCACCTGTCCGGCCTTGTAGATGAGGATGTCGGCGCTCTGGAGCAGCGGATAACCGAGAAAGCCATAGGTCGCCAGATCGCGTTCCTTGAGCTTCTCCTGCTGATCCTTGTAGCTCGGCACCCGTTCGAGCCAGCCGAGCGGCGTGATCATGGACAGCAGCAGATGCAGCTCGGCATGTTCGGGCACCCGCGACTGGACGAAGAGCGTGGCCGAGCCGGGATTGATACCGGCGGCCAGCCAGTCGATCACCATGTCGCGCGTACTGTCGGGGATGTTGGTCGGATCTTCGTAATGGGTGGTGAGCGCATGCCAGTCGGCGACGAAGAAGAAGCACTCGTACTCGTGCTGCAACTCCAGCCAGTTCTTGAGCACACCATGATAATGGCCGAGATGCAGCCGTCCGGTCGGACGCATGCCCGAGAGTACGCGTGCGTGTTGATGTGAGACAGAAGCCAAGAGTCGATGACCTCGCGTGTCAGACGAAAAAGAGTTCCTTGACGATCCCGCTGCCCGGCAGCAACCCGAGGGTCCAGACGACGATCGGCAGCAGGACGGCCCCGAGCACGCCGGTGACGAGCAGGATCAGTAGGATGACGAGTCCAAAGGGTTCGAGCCGTGAGAAGGCACGCGCCACGCGCGGCGGCAGCAGCGAATTGAGCACCCGCCCGCCGTCGAGCGGCAGCAGGGGTACCAGGTTCAGCACCATCAGGAAGACATTGATGAGCACGCCCGCCGCGCCGGTGTAGACCAAGGGCAGCGCGATCCACTGGCTGACTGGAAACAAGAGCAGTCCGGTCCGGATGATCAGGCTCCAGGCGAGCGCCATGATCAGATTGGCCCCCGGGCCGGCGACCGCCACCAGCGCCATGTCGCGCCTTGGATGCCCCAGGTTGCGCCAGTTCACAGGCACCGGCTTGGCCCAGCCGAACAAAAAGCCGGTGAAGAAAAAGGCCAGCGCCGGCACCAGCAGCGTGCCGACCAAATCGACATGCCGCAACGGATTGAAGGTCACGCGCCCGAGCCGGAGCGCGGTGTGGTCGCCGAGCTTGTCGGCGACCCAGCCGTGAGCGGCCTCGTGCACGGTGATGGCCAGCAGGACAGGCACGGCCAGCACCGCCAGCAGTTGTATGTGATTGAGCGCTTGCATCATTCCTCGAACAGTGTGGCGTCGCCCTTGCCGCGACGCACCAGGGCCGGCGGATCGGCCGTCATGTCGACTACGGTCGTCGGCTCCAGGCCGCAGAAGCCGCCGTCGATGATCAGATCCACATGTTTGTCGAGCGCCTCACGCATGTCGTAGGGATCGGTCAGCGGCTCGTCGTGATCGGGCAGGATCAGCGTGGTGCTCAGGATCGGCTGATCGAGTTCGCCGAGCAGCGCACGACAGATGACGTTGTCCGGCACCCGCAGACCGATCGCCTTGCGGCGCGGATGCAGCAGTCGGCGCGGCACCTGCTTGGTCGCCTCGTGGATGAAGGTATAGGCGCCGGGCGTGAGCGACTTGAGCATCCGATAGGCCTGATCGTCGATCTTGGCATAGCTGGCGATCTCGGAGAGATCGCGACAGACCAGGGTGAAGTTGTGCTTGTCGTCGAGCCGCCGGATGCGCCGGATGCGCTCCATCGCCGACTTCTCGCCGATCTGGCAGCCGAGCGCATAGGATGAATCGGTCGGATAGACGATGACCCCGCCTTCGAGCAGGATCTCGACCGCGCGACGGATCAGCCGCGGCTGGGGATTCTCGGGATGGATCTGGAAGAACTGCGCCATGAAGGGTTCTCGGTTCGGTCTTTAACCGCAGGCCGCGCGAGGCTCCTGGAGCGCCGGCTCGGACCAGTCGCGCCAGAGGGGCACACAGCCCTCCGGCAACGGCGGCAACCGACCGAGTTCGAGCCAGGGATTCTCGGGTCCATGATAATCGGAACCCGCCGAGGCGCGCAGACGCTGCTCGCGCGCATGACGGGCGAAGGTGAAGGCTTCGTCGCGACTGTGACTGCCGGTGACGACCTCGACGCCGACGCCGCCGAGTTCGCGGAACTCGCCGAGCAGCCGCTGCATCCGACTGCGCGTCAGACCATAGCGGGCCGGATGGGCGATCACCGCCTCGCCGCCGGCGCCGCGAATCCAACCGAGCGCTTCCTCCAGACTCGCCCAGTCGCCCGGCACATGACCCGGTTTGCCGCGCGTGAGGAAGTGCCGGAAGACCTCGTTGGTGTCCGCTGCGTGCCGCTGCTTGACCAGCAAACGCGCGAAATGGGTGCGACCGACGAGACGCCCCCTGGCCAGCGCCCGCGCACCCGCGTAGGCGTCGTCGATGCCGTGCTTGGCCAGCCGCCGCCCGATCTCCTCGGAGCGCCAGGCACGAAATTCCATCAAGCGCGCCAGCCCAATCTGAAGCTCCACGTTGGCCGGATCGAGCCGCAGACCCACCACATGCACCGTGAGCGTGTTCCAGGTGACGGAGATCTCGACGCCCGGAATCAGGATCAGCCCCTGTGCATCCGCCGCCCGCGCGGCCTCGGCCAGACCGTCGGTGTTGTCGTGATCGGTGAGCGCCAGCACCCGTACCCCAGCCGCGCCGGCGCGCGCCACCAGCTGCGTCGGCGTGAGGGTGCCGTCGGAGGCGGTCGAATGCGTATGGAGATCGGGAATGGGATGCATCGGCCTAGTTTAACCGAATGACGAAGGCGGCGTGCGATCGGGCGCGCGACGAATACCCGTGCGATTGCTATGCTTTCGAGATCCACGGACCTGCCCCACGCGGGGACGGGTCGACGCAGAGGCCGGACACCATGCTGCCACCGATCGACATCAGCCACATCGCGCAGCGTCTCGACGAACTCGGCGAGGAACTCCAGCGCGTCAGCGACGAGTCGGTCGAGTCCGTCGAGCCGACGCCGCGGGCGCTGCTCGCGGGACTCGAACGCCTGCTCGACGTCCTGCACGCCGCCGACAACGGATCAGAGGCCGACTTTGCGCGCCGGATCCGGCAGGCGACCGGCTCCGACCCCGAACTCATCCTGGAGCACGGACTGCGTCTGATCGTCCAGCTCACCGAGCTGGCCCAGCGACTCAACCTGCCCACGCAGGCCCAGGCGCTGGAACGCCTGGCCCTCCCGCTCAGCGTCTGGATGCTGCGTCGCGGCTGCGAGCTGCCGCATCCCGAGCCCGTGGTCAACGCGCTCGCACGGCTGGCCAATGGTCTGCGCCGACCCGAGTCGCTGATCGAACTCTATGGACTCATGAACGAGATCATGGACGCCATCGGCATCGAGCGCGCCCTGGAGCTGGAGACCGACAATCCGGCCCGCCCCTGGCGCGTGCTCCTGATCAACCGCGCCATCGTCGCCACCCGCACCCGTCAGCCGCTCTTGATGGAAGCGGCATTTCAGACTATCGTCGAGCACCTGCCCGAGGAGGCGCCCGACTTCTTCCGCGAGGGTATGGGTCAGATGGAGACGCTCGACTATCCGCCCCAGGCGCGCGAGGTCATGCAACGCTATTTCGAGACCTGGTGCGCGGGGCAGCGCCTGCACTGATTGCATCATGTAGAATGCGCCAATCGACGACGACAGCGGAAAGCCTCTCATGCGCCTCGCGGAGATCCAACCAGGCATGCGGCTCGCCAAGGACGTTCACGATCCTCATGGTCAGATCCTGATCCGTGCCGGCGTCGTCCTGGGCGAGCGCCAGATCCGGGCGCTGAGGTCGTGGGGCGTGGCCGAGGTCGCCATCGTGCAGGACGAGGACGCGGTCGATTCAGGAATCCGCGATCCCGAGATCATCGACGAGATCCGTCGCTCAATCGATATCCAATTCAGCTTGAGTAATCGCGATCATCCCGTGATTCAGGCCTTGCAAGCGCTCTGCCTGAGCCGAGCGCTCGATCGGTCCTAGGGAGTCAGGGTATGGGCGCTGACCGTCTCATCGAACGACTCGGCGAGCTCCCCGCGCTCCCGACCGTCTATCAGCGTGTGCGCGAAGCCCTCACGGCCCCGGACGGCGCGTTGGAAACCGCGGCCGGCCTCATCGAGGCCGACCCGTCCATGAGCATGCGCCTGCTGCGTGTCGCCAACAGCCCGCTCTATGGATTGGCGACCAAGGTCGATACCATCCTGCGTGCCTTGACACTCATCGGCACGACCGCCGCCCACCATCTGGTGCTGTCCACCGCCTTGATGACGGTGTTCCGTGATCTGCCGCTCGGCACTGTGTCCATGCGCTCGTTCTGGGAGCATGGCCTCGCCTGCGGCGTGGCGGCCCGCCTCATTGCACGCCAGGGCGGTCGGGCCAACCCGGAACACGCCTATCTGGCCGGACTGCTGCACGACATCGGACGCCTGCCGCTCTACATCCTGGAGCCGCTCGACATGGGCGCCGCCCTGCAGGCCCATCATGAACGCCAGGGCCATCTGCACGACCTGGAGCGGCAATACCTGGGCATCGACCACACCGAACTCGGTGCCATCCTGCTCGCGCACTGGCAACTGCCCGAGGTCTTCCGCTCGGCCGTCTCCGATCACCATGCACCCTGGCGTTCGCCGGGCTCATCCGAAACCGCCGTCGTGCATGTCGCCGACCTGATCGTCAACAGCCTCAGACTCGGCACCAGCGGCACGCGCTGGGTTCCGGTGCTCGACGACGGAGCCTGGCATCTGACGGGACTCGATATCGAGCAACTTCCAGCCATACTCGAAGCGACCATCACAACTACGCGGGACGTTATCTCGGCCTTCATGGAGTCGTGATGAAACAGGTTCCACCACCCAGATTGCTCTCCCCCGCCGAGCCGGCCGGCGACCTCTCGTCGGGGTCGGTGCCGAGCCTGCATCCAATCACGCCCGACGTCCTACGTGAGGTCATGTCGCGCCTGCCGACCTGCCGTTCGTTCGCCGAACTGTTCACCGCCATCGAGCGCGGCGCGCGTCTGCTCCTGCCGACGGTTCAGATGGCGTTTCTGCTGCGCCGGCCGGACGCCTGTCTCGAGATCGTCCATTGTGTGCCGCCTGCCGCAGCGGAAAACCTTCGGACATATCGCCTCGATTCAGGCACTCAAGGCATGGCGCGACAAACGCCCAGAACGCTTCAAAAAACGTGTCTACAACCTCCGCTCCGGGGACTTGTCACACGATTGCCGACGCGATGTCGGTCATGGGAAAACAGCTCACCCTGTCAGCTCGCTGAACGATCGACAGCGCTTGAGCCGAAACCACACTGCCGGTCAATCGACGACGCTCGCCTGGATCGCAATGGAGGAAATCCCAAAGTGATCCAGGCGAATACGACTGATCGAAGCATGACCGATCTGCAACCGATACCAGCGCTCCGGTCGTGCGCCGAGCGCATAGCCCAGAACCGCCCGGATCACCCCGGCATGACAGACGATCAGCAGACGCTGCCCCGGATAAGCGGCGACCTGGCGCTCATAGGCCGCCACGATCCGGCGCTGAAACGGCTCCAGCGACTCACCGCCCGGCGGCCTGACCACCACGGGATCACGCTTGAAGGCCGCGAATCGCTCGGACTCGCGCGTGCGGATCTCCTGGTGTGAACGCCCTTCCCAATCACCCATGCCGATCTCGCGAAACTCCGGGTCGACGGCCAGGGGCAAGGCGTACCGCGCCGCCAACTCAGCGGCGAAGAGCCGACATCGACGCAATGGCGAGCTGATGATCTGATCCCAGTGGCGATGCTCGCCGACCGCACGACGCATCTGCTCCCAACCGAGCGGCGACAGCGGATCGTCGATGCCATGCCCGCGATAGCGCCGCCCACCCACCGGCTCGCCATGCCGCATAAAATCGACCACGGTTTCTCCGGTCTCGTTCATACTGCCCCCCTCTCCATGTACGTCGACCTCCATCGCGTGCGTGGACGATTCCAATAAGCCATCGGTCTTCAGTCGCCCATCTGGATTTTCGCGCCTCCGCACCCATACTGGGTCGCTTATACGGATCGCCACGATGGACGCGAAGATTCTTATCCGCCATCCATTTTTCAACGCCGAGAAGCTGACCACGCATGAAGCCAAAGATCTACGAAGGCATCCACAATCAGGAACAGCCCATGACCCCGACGGCCAACATCATCCGCGATGCCTGGGTATTCGGGATCATCCCCGAGGACGAGACCTGCGAGGGCTGGACCATCCAGGGCATCGACGCCCTCTACGACAAGGTCACGGCCGCCTGGCAACCCTATGGCCATCTGGTCTCCAACCTGCCGCCCGAACTGCGCGACCGTCATGCGCGCATCTATGCCGAGGCCATCGAGCGGGCGCGCTCCTCCGGCTGGAATCCGGAACTCGACGAGACCGACTGACGTCGAACCGCCGATTCCGACCGCTCCGGCCTGGGCATCGCTTGAGGCCCGCCGGAGCCGAAGCCGATTCCACCTCAATGAGAACGCGCCGGCCATGTCCAGCTACTTCGTCCGGGAAGTCTTCTTCCGTCCCGATACCGAATATGCGCGCGAGCTGACCACCATCCCGGCCCCCCTCCACAACGCCCTGCGCCGCCTGCTGAAACAGGCGCGCGGATCGAGCGTGTTCGTCCCGATCCGCTCGATGCAATATCTGGCCGTGATCGACGCCGAGGAGGTCATCTTCGTCGATGCCCTGGGCGGCTACGCCTATCACGACGGCGAGGGCGGACGACTGATCCGACTGGCTTGGCGACCGTTCGTCGGACGGGCTTCGCTGTGCGACCCCGTTTCCTGTGAGATGGTCTACTATTTCAATGATCTGAAGGACGTACAGCGGCGGCTGTTGTCCGAGATCGGCCCGGCACTCGATCAGCTGCAACTCAAGCCCGCCGGCGGAACGCCGCCGAACGCCAAAGCCCGTATCCTGGCGTTCAAACCCCCTCGCGCGTCGTAACGAGGCGGTTTTTATTACACGGATTTACGCAACCCAACGTTCGACCGATCGCTGAGCATCACATAGCCGTATCCACCCGGTGCCCCGGCACCGGCTTCAACACACTAAATAAGCGAACCACAAGAGTACGCAAGACGGAGGATTTCATGACTCGATTACTGACTTGGCACGAAGAATGGTCGCTCGATATCGAGCTGCTCGATCAGGATCACCGCGCGCTGATCGAGCAGCTCGCCGATATCTGTCTGCGTTTCTGCCCCGAGGCGTCACACGGACGCTCGGGAGACGCCAACGCCCTGCTCGACGCCCTGACCCGCCTGGGTGAGTCGATGCGCGAGCATTTCCAGCGTGAAGAGGCGTTCATGCGTTCGTTCGACTATGAAGGCATCGGCGAGCATCAGTGCGAACATGCCGTACTCATGGCCGAATTCACCACCCTGCTGCGCGAATGGCGCGCAGAGGGCTTGGCCGTCTTCGACGAGGCCAGTCAGGGCATCATCCGCGATTGGCTACTGGCCCACATCCTGGGGGCCGACCGTCATTTCGCCGAGGTGTATTTCAATCTCTTCAGCGACACCGCCGTACCCGAGCGTTTGGGTGCCATGCGTCTGTATCAGTCGAGCTACCGGGCGAGCCGGCGCTGAGCGCCGAAAGGCTCCGAACGCTCAAGCCGTCGTGTCCTGGGCCGACGCCGGACGATCCGAGGTCGAGCGCGTGCGTCGTGCACGGAAGAAGGCCCTGAGCACCTCACCGCAGTCCTCGGCGAGCAGACCGCCGCGCACCTCGGTACGATGATTGAAGCGTCCATCGGACGGCAGCAGGTCGAAGACGCTGCCGCAGGCGCCGGCCTTGGGGTCGGGCGCGCCATAGACCACTTGAGCGACACGCGCATGGACGATGGCCCCGGCGCACATGACGCAGGGTTCGAGCGTGACATAGAGGATGGAGCCGGGCAGGCGATAGTTGCCGCCGCGCCGCCCGGCATCACGCAGGGCCTGGATCTCGGCATGGGCGCTCGGGTCGTGCCGGATGATCGGGCGGTTCCAGCCCTCGCCCAGGATCTCGCCCCCCCGAACCAGCACCGCCCCGACCGGAACCTCCCCCTCCTCGGCCGCGCACCGCGCCAGCTCCAGGGCGTGGCGCATCCAGTGCGCGTCTGCGTCAGCGAA
Source organism: Allochromatium tepidum (assembly GCF_018409545.1). Taxonomy (GTDB): domain Bacteria; phylum Pseudomonadota; class Gammaproteobacteria; order Chromatiales; family Chromatiaceae; genus Thermochromatium; species Thermochromatium tepidum_A. The sequence goes on from NZ_AP024563.1 coordinate 2,579,232, forward strand.
TGTGTCGCTCACGCCGATTCAGCCCCGACTCACTCCCACTCGATGGTCCCCGGCGGCTTGCCGGTGATGTCATAGACCACGCGCGAAACGTTCGGCACTTCGTTGGCGATGCGCCGGCAGACCAGATCCAGGAAGTCATAGGGCAGATGCGCCCAGCGCGCCGTCATGAAGTCGATGGTCTCGACCGCACGCAGGGCGATCACGGGCGCATAGAGCCGGTTGTCGCCGACCACGCCGACCGAGCGCACCGGCAGGAACACGGCGAACGCCTGCGAGACCTGATCGTAGAGATCGGCGCGGCGCAGTTCCTCGATGAAGATGTGATCGGCCTGACGCAGCGTATCGGCGTAATCCTTGTGCACCTCGCCGAGAATGCGCACCCCGAGTCCGGGGCCGGGGAAGGGATGGCGATAGACCATCTCATAGGGCAGACCCAGCTCGACACCGATCTTGCGCACCTCGTCCTTGAACAGCTCGCGCAGCGGCTCGACCAGCTTGAGGTTCATCTCCTCGGGCAGTCCGCCGACGTTGTGATGCGACTTGATGACCCTGGCCTTGCCGGTCTTGGACCCCGCCGACTCGATGACGTCCGGATAGATGGTGCCCTGCGCCAGCCACTTGACGTCCTGGAGCTTGCTCGCCTCGTCGTCGAAGACTTCGATGAAGGTGTTGCCGATGATCTTGCGTTTCCGCTCCGGATCGCTGACGCCCTTCAGGCGACCGAGGAAGCGCTCTTCGGCATCGACCCGGATCACGCGCACGCCCATGTGCCGGGCGAAGGTGCTCATCACCTGATCGCCCTCGCCGAGCCGCAACAGGCCATTGTCGACGAAGACGCAAGTGAGCTGGTCGCCGATGGCCCGATGCAGCAGCGCGGCGACCACGCTGGAATCGACCCCGCCCGAGAGTCCGAGCAACACCTTGTCGCCGCCGACCTGAGCGCGGAGGCGCGCCAGGCTGTCCTCGATGATGTTGTCCGGCGTCCAGAGCCGCCCGCAGCCGCAGATATCGTGGACGAAGCGTTCAAGAATGCGCTGCCCCTGACGGGTGTGGGTGACTTCGGGGTGGAACTGCACGCCATAGAAACGGCGCGACTCATCGGCGATGCCGGCCAGCGGCGCGCTATCGGTCTCGGCGATGACGCTGAACCCCGGCGGCAGCACGTCGACCCGGTCGCCGTGGCTCATCCAGACGTCGAGCAGCCCGTGCCCCTCGGGGCTGGTGTGGTCCTCGATATGGCGCAGCAGCCGCGAATGACCGCGCACCCGCACCTGGGCATAGCCGTATTCGCGATGGGTCGAGGGCACCACGGCGCCGCCGAGCTGGGCGGCCATGGTTTGCAGCCCGTAGCAGATCCCGAGCACGGGCACGCCCAGCTCGAAGACGATGGGATCGGCGCGCGGCGTCTCGGCCTCGTGGACCGACTGCGGACCGCCGGAGAGGATGACGCCCTTGGGTGCGAATTCGCGGATGGACTGGGCATCCATGTCCCAGGCGTGGAGTTCGCAATAGACCCCCGCCTCACGCACGCGCCGGGCGATGAGTTGGGTGTACTGAGATCCGAAGTCGAGGATCAGGATACGGTCGGCGTGGATATTGGCCATGATCAGCTGTCGATCCGGTAGTTGGGCGCTTCCTTGGTGATCTGCACGTCATGCACATGGGATTCGCGCATCCCGGCGGCACTCACGCGCACGAACTGCGGCTTGGTGCGCATCTCGTCGATGGTGGCGCAGCCGGTATAGCCCATGCTGGAACCCAGTCCGCCGACGAGCTGATGGATGACGTTGAGCAGGCTGCCCTTGTAGGGGACGCGGCCCTCGATACCTTCAGGGACCAGCTTCTCCTTTTCGGTATTCTCCTGGAAGTAGCGGTCGCTGGAGCCTTCGGACGAGCCCATGGCCCCGAGCGAGCCCATGCCGCGATAGGACTTGTAGGAACGGCCCTGATAGATCTCGACCTCGCCCGGCGCTTCATCCGTACCGGCGAAGAGTCCGCCGATCATGACGCTGTACGCGCCGGCGGCGATGGCCTTGGCGATGTCGCCCGAGTAGCGCAGACCGCCGTCGGCGATCAGCGGAATGCCGGTGCCCTTGAGCGCCTCGGTGACATTGGCCACCGCCGTGATCTGCGGCACGCCGACACCGGCGACGATGCGCGTGGTGCAGATCGAGTTATGCACGATCGCGTTATCGGCGATGAAGCTATGCGTCGGACAGTCGACTTCGATGTCATAGACCGGGAGCGCCAAACGCAGCGGCTGACGGTCGAGAATTTTGAGTACCTGATGTTCTTCAGTCAGACGCTTGGTATACGAGACATTGAGACGCGCACGGTAAGAGTCGCGGCAGTCGGCATCTGAGACACCCACGAGACCGCCCGCCGACCCCGGCTCGACATGACAGTTCGGCAGACTACCTTTGACCAGTAGCGAAAGGATATTGAAGAGCTCGACCAGCGCTTGTGAGGTGTTGGTAAAGCCAATCCGACCATCAGCGGCCGTATAACCGTCGCTATCGACTAATCCATCGAAGAGTCCATGTAGATACTCAGGATTGGCGCATAACCATTCGGACGGCAGATGTTTTTCATGCCGCTTGCCGCAGCGGGCTAACAATCGTGCCCATTGCAGCGAGTAGAAATAAACATTGATGATGCCCGGTCCTTCTGACTGTACCGGTTCGACACCGGTGACTTCCTGAACACAGTGACTCAACTTGTCGGCGATGGACTGCTCGCGTTCGCTGAAATACCATGAGACCCGACCAACTTCAGAGTTTTTCGAGGCGGCGATGAAGGCATGACCATCACCTAGGAAGGTACCGAACAGATAGCCGAGCTCATAGGAATCGCGGATCTCACAGTGATAGCGCGCAAGCTGTAGATCCTTGCGAATGGCGCAATCGGCAAGATTGATTTCGATGTGATTCGGTAGTTCAAAATCGATCCGGCGCGGGAACAGACAGACACCGCGTTCGACTTCAGCAATCGGTGTCCAATCGATTTTTGATTCACCTAGACGAGTTGGGCGCTCCAACACCTCGACGTACCCTTTGGAGGCAACCGTCTCGGCACTGACCGTACTCAGATCGCCAATCAGATAGCGATGGTCGGGCGTGGCCAACGTACCCAGAAAAGACGCTGCATGACGGATTTGCATGACCTCGCGCACGCCGGTGCACCAAGCATTGACGACCGTAACCGGCTTGCCGTCACGATTGATGACACGATCACCAGGATGCACCTGCTCAATATTTTTATAGGTCGCGTTGGCCATCAAGACGCGCGTACCAGCCGCAAAACAGCCTGGACCGATGCCGACCTTCACCGCGTCCGCTCCGGCCTCGGCCAGCGCGCGCGCAGCGTCCGCCGTAGCGATGTTGCCGCCGATGACCTGGAGATCCGGATAGTGCGTCTTGACCCAGCGCACCCGATTGAGCACGCCTTGCGAATGACCGTGCGCGGTGTCGACCACCACCACGTCGACGCCCGCCTCGACCAGCGCGGCGATGCGTTCCTCGGTGCCCTTGCCGACGCTCACCGCCGCGCCGCAGCGCAGACGCTCGTGATCGTCGCGCGAGGCTTTGGGGAAGTCCTTGGCCTTCTGGATATCCTTGACCGTGATCAGTCCGCGCAGCTCGAAGCGGTCGTTGACCACCAACACCTTTTCGATGCGATGCTTGTGCAGCAGACCGAGCACTTCCTCGCGACTCGCCCCCTCCTGGACTGTCACCAGACGCTCTTTCGGCGTCATGATGGCCGAGACGGGTTCGCCCATGCGGGTCTCGAACCGCAGATCGCGCCCGGTGACGATGCCGACCAGCTCGCCCTTGTCGGTGACGGGCACGCCGGAGATGTTGTTGGCATGGGTCAGGGCCAGCACCTCGCCGATGCTCATGTGCGGTGAGACGGTGATCGGATTGCGGATGATGCCGCTCTCGTACTTCTTGACCGCCAGCACTTCGCGTGCCTGACGCTCGGCACTCATATTCTTGTGTATGATACCGATGCCGCCTTCGAGCGCCATGGCGATCGCCAGACGCGATTCAGTGACCGTGTCCATGGCCGCCGAGACCAGCGGGATGCGCAGATCGATCGCGCGGGTGAGTTTGGTGCTGAAGTCGACCTCGTTCGGCAGCACGGTGGAATGGGCTGGAACGAGCAGGACGTCGTCGAAGGTGAGTGCTTCCTGGATCAGGCGCATGGCTGGAGGCTCCGCGGATCGCGTCGAGAGACTGAGGGACCGGAGCAAACGCGCAGAAAGCCCCGGCGGCTTGGCGCCGCCCGGTCGGAGCCGGCTCCCCGCCCCAACCGGCGGTGCTCTGGATAAACGGAGAAGTATAAAATAACCGACGCAAAGAGTAAAGATGGACTTCTCACGTGACATCCACAGCATCTCGCGCCTGGTCAGCGAGGCGCGCGCCGTGCTCGAGACCGGCTTTCCGGTACTTTGGGTGCGCGGCGAGATCTCGAATCTGGCCCAGCCCAGCTCGGGGCATCTCTATTTCAGCCTCAAGGATGCCGGGGCGCAGGTGCGGTGTGCACTGTGGCGTTCCAAGCGTCAACGGCTGATCTTCGCTCCGGTCAACGGACAGCAGGTGCTGGCACGCGCGCAGGTTTCACTCTATGAACCCAGGGGCGAGTTTCAGCTTCTCATCGAGCATCTGGAGCCGGATGGCGAGGGCGCGCTACGGCTGGCCTTCGAGCAGCTCAAGCAGCGGCTCGCCGCCGAGGGGTTGTTCGAGGCGGCGCTCAAGCGTCCGCTGCCGCCCTTTCCGCGTCAGGTCGGGCTCATCACCTCGCCGAGCGGCGCGGCGGTGCGCGATCTGATCACGGTGCTCGGTCGGCGCTTTCCGGCGCTGCCGGTGCTGATCTATCCGGCGCTGGTGCAGGGCGAATCGGCGCCCGAGTCACTGATCGCCGCACTCGAACTGGCCAACGCGCGCGCCGAGTGTGATGTGCTGATCCTGGCGCGCGGCGGCGGTTCGCTGGAGGATCTCAACGCCTTCAACGACGAACGGCTGGCGCGGTCCATACGGGCGTCCGGGATTCCGGTGGTCAGTGGCATCGGGCACGAGATCGACTTCACCATCGCCGACCTGGTCGCCGACCAGCGCGCGGCCACGCCCTCGGCGGCGGCCGAGCTGGTGGCGCCATCGGGCGCGCATCTGCGCGAGCGCGTCGCTACGCTTTCCAACCGCCTGATCGCGGCCCAACAGCGGCGGCTCGACACGGCTCGCCGGCGTCTGAGTGCGAGCCGGCGCCATCTGAATCTGCTGCACCCGGCCGCGCGGCTCCAGCAACAGGCCCAGCGGCTGGATCGCGCCGAGTGGCGACTACGCACGCTCATCGTCAACCGGATCGGCGAGGCCCGCCGGCGTCTGCAACCGGTCGTCGAGCGACTGGAACGCCAGGCGCCCGCGCATCGGATCGAGCGAGCACGCCTGAAGCTGGAGGCACTGGAACGCCGTCTGCACCGTGCGCAGTCCGAACTGCTGATACATCGGCGCGAACGGCTGTTGCGCGCCGTCGCCGGACTGGAGGCACGCAGTCCGCTGGGCACCCTGAGCCGCGGCTATGCCATCCTGACCCGCTTGCCCGAGGGCGAGATCGTCCGCGATCCGGCTCAGGTCGCGCCGGGCGATCGGCTCCAGATCCGGGTGGCCGGCGGACTCATCGAGGCTCAGGCCCGTTGACGTCAGGCGCTCCGAGTCGCGCGATCACTACACACACAACACACACCAAATCTCTCATTGAGTATCCCGGACGCGGTTCATGCTGCAACTGAAAGACCTGAGTTTCCGTCGCGGCCCCAATCGGCTGCTCGAAGGGGCCACACTCACCATCTATCCGGGCTGGAAGGTCGGTCTGGTCGGGGCCAACGGCAGCGGCAAGTCGAGCCTGTTCGCCCTGCTGCGCGATGAGCTGCACGCCGACGCCGGCGAGGTCGCGATCCCGTCCGGCTGGGAGATCGCCCATGTCGCCCAGCACACCCCGGACACCGACCGCCCGGCGATCGAGTTCGTGCTCGACGGCGATCGTGAACTGCGCCGGCTCCAGTCCGAGCTGGCCGAGGCCGAAGCGGCCGGCGAGGGTCTGCGTCAGGCCGAGCTGCACGGACGGCTGGAGTCGATCGGCGCCTATGAGGCCGAGAGCCGTGCCGCACGACTGCTGCACGGACTGGGCTTCGCGCCCGGTGACGAGCGGCGTCCGGTCAACAGCTATTCGGGCGGCTGGCGGATGCGGCTGGCGCTCGCCCGCACCCTTATGTGCCGCTCCGATCTGCTGCTCCTCGACGAGCCGACCAACCATCTGGATCTCGACGCCGTCATCTGGCTCGAAGGCCGGCTCAAGGCCTATCCGGGCACATTGATCCTGATCTCGCACGATCGCGATTTCCTCGACGCTGTGGTCGGTCACACATTGCATCTGGAACATCAGCATCTGACGCTCTACACGGGCAACTATTCGGCCTTCGAGCGTCAGCGCGCCGAGCGTCTGGCCCAGCAGCAGGCCGCCTATGTGCGCCAGCAGCGCGAGATCGCCCACATGCACAGCTTCGTCGAGCGCTTCCGCGCCAAGGCGACCAAGGCGCGGCAGGCCCAGAGCCGGCTCAAGGCGCTCGAACGCCTGGAGCTGATCGCCCCGGCCCATATCGACTCGCCCTTCCGCTTCGGCTTCGAGCCGGCCGAGAATCTGCCGCGCCCGTTGCTGCGGCTCGACGAGGCCGTGGCCGGCTATGGCGAGCGGCCCATTCTCGATGGGGTCGGATTCAGTCTCGACCCCGGCGACCGCATCGGCCTGCTCGGACGCAACGGCGCCGGCAAATCGACGCTCATCAAGCTGCTGGCCGGCACCCTACCGCTCCAGTCCGGCCGCTGCGAACGTGCCCTGGATCTCAAGATCGGCTATTTCGCCCAACATCAGCTCGATCAACTGCGTCCCGACGACAGCCCGCTCGCCCATCTGCGCCGCCTCGACCCGTCGGCGACCGAACAGGCCCTGCGCGACTATCTCGGCGGCTTCGGCTTTGCCGGTGATCGCGCCCTGGAGCCGGTCGCCCCGCTCTCGGGCGGCGAAAAGGCGCGTCTGGTGCTGGCGCTCATCATCCGTCAACGGCCCAATCTGCTGCTCTTGGACGAGCCGACCAACCATCTGGATCTGGAGATGCGTCAGGCGCTGGCCGAGGCGCTCCAGGAATTCGATGGGGCACTGGTGCTGGTCTCGCACGATCGCCATCTGTTGCGCGTCACCAGCGATGATCTGTGGCTGGTCGACGGCGGTGCGGTGCGTCCGTTCGACGGCGATCTCGACGACTATCCGGCCTGGCTCGCCGGACGCCAGCTCCGGGACGAACAGAAGGGCCCGACGGCTCCAGGCCCGAGCGAACGCGGCGGCGAGCGCAAGCAACAGCGTCGCCAGGCCGCCGAAGCGCGTAAGGCACTGCAACCCCTGCGCACGCGCGAAAAGACCCTGGAACGACGGCTCAACGAGCTGAGCGAACGCCGCGCCGCGCTGGAACAGGAACTGACCGCGCCCGAACTCTACGAGCCGGCCGCCAAGGATCGCCTGCTCAACCTCCTGGCCGAACAACGCCGGCTCCAGACCGACCTGGACGACACCGAAACGGCCTGGCTGGAGGTGTGCGAGGCCATCGAGCAGTTCCAGACCGACGATGCCTGAGACCGAAACGCACCGACGAACCTTCGCTCTGAGCCGGCACCGACCGCACTGGCCCTGGCTGGAGCGGTTCTGGCCTCGCGTGCGCCAAGCACTGACGAACGCGGCCATCCTGATCCTGGTCTTGACGCTATGCTATGGCGTCTGGCCCTATGGCACGCTCTGGCGTCTGGAGCGCGCGGTCCTGGCCGGCGATCAGGCCACGGTCGCCGCCCTGGTGGATCTGGACGCGGTGCGCGACGAGATCGCCCGTCGGCTCGACAAGGATCAGGTCAGTCTCATCACGGTGGTCTCGGACGCCTTCATCGACTGGCTGGAGGCCGGACTCCGTCAGCATGGCGTCGACGTGCTCCAACGGCTGGTGACGCTCGATTGGGTGCGCGAACAGTTCCTGCTGATTCCGACGCTCCAGGGGCCTGGACTCTGGGCGTCGATCTCGGAGATCTTCTTCAGTGCACCGGACGACCTGCGGGTCCGGATCGAGCGCGCGCCCCTGGCGCCGCCGCTCAACCTGAGACTCCAACTCGAAGGACTCGCCTGGCGAGTCACCCTGATGTACGACTGAAAACCCATGAGCGTTCAACACAAAGCCTCCATTCAGGCCCGTCGGATCGTCGCCTCGCTGCTGGTGCCGACCGAGGTGCCTTTCAAGGACTATCTGAAGGCGACCGACTATTGCACCGCGATCATGCTCTACACTGACCGACCGGCCGATTACGAATACATGGTCCAGTGGCGCGCGGCCTTCGCGGCCCTGATGGTGGCCGGCGCCGACGAGCGTCGGCGTCTGCTCAAACGCTTGCGTGAGGACTTCAAGCAGGGGTACTCGCCGCTGCCGAGCCTCCAGCCCGATGCTCCGACGCCTTCCGATTGAACGACCCCATCGATCACTTCGCAACCAGGAACCCAGGCCTATGTCCTCATCGACCAAGCTCATCCGGAACTGTCCCAACGACTCGACCTTCGATCTGCCGCCGCTGTCGCTCGCCCCCGAGGGGATCGCGCACGACTTCAAGCACTATTACGTTCACACCTTCGGGCGCGACCGTGACTGTCTGTCGGCCTACTACCTCTATCGGGCGCTGGCCACCACCCTGCGCGACCGGCTGATGGAGCGCTGGAAGACCACCCGTCAGGCCTATGACGAGACCGGCTGCAAGCGCACCTACTATCTCTCGCTGGAATTCCTGATGGGTCGGGCGCTGTCCAACGCCACCTTCAACCTGGATCTCGACGAAGCCGTAGCGCGCGGTCTGCATACGTTAGGGCTGGAGCTGGAGGAGATCGCCTCGATCGAACCCGATCCGGGTCTGGGCAACGGCGGTCTGGGCCGGCTCGCCGCCTGCTTCCTCGACTCCTGCGCCACGCTGCAATTGCCGGTGCGCGGCTACGGCTTGCGCTACGAATACGGCATGTTCCGTCAGACGATCGAGAACGGCGCCCAGGTCGAGGAACCGGATCACTGGCTGCGTGAAGGCAATCCCTGGGAGATCGAGCGTCCCGAGTTCACCCAGCGTATCCATTTCGGCGGTCACACCGAGACCCATCGCGATCAGAACGGACGTATCGTCGTGAGCTGGGTCGACACCCATGACGTGCTGGCCGTGCCCTATGACATCCCGGTGCCCGGCTATCGCAACGACACCGTCAACACCCTGCGGCTGTGGAAGGCGGCGGCCACCGACGAGTTCGATCTCGACGAGTTCAACGCCGGCAGTTACACCGAATCCGTGGCGCAGAAGAACGCCGCCGAGCACATCACCATGGTGCTCTACCCCAATGATGCCAGCGAGAACGGCAAGGAACTGCGGCTGCGTCAGCAGTACTTCCTGGCCAGCGCCAGCATCAAGGACGTTTTGCGCGACTGGATCCGGCTGCACGGGCACGACTTCAGCCGCTTCGCCGAACTCAACTGCTTCCAGCTCAACGACACCCACCCGGCGGTGTCCGTGGCCGAACTCATGCGCCAGCTCATGGACGAGCATCATCTGGAATGGCAAGACGCCTGGGACATCACCCGCCGCACCATGGCCTACACCAACCACACGCTCCTGCCCGAGGCGCTGGAGCGCTGGCCGGTGCGGCTGTTCCGCCAGCTCCTGCCGCGCATCCTGGAGATCATCTTCGAGATCAACGCCCGCTTCCTCGCCGAGGTGGCGCTGCGCTGGCCGGGCGACATCGACCGTCAGCGGCGCATGTCGCTGATCGAGGAAGGGTACGACCCGCAGGTGCGCATGGCCTATCTGGCGATCGTCGGCAGCTTCTCGGTCAATGGCGTGGCGGCGCTGCACTCACAACTGTTGGTCGAGGGCCTGTTCCGCGACTTCCACGAACTCTGGCCCGAGAAGTTCAACAACAAGACCAATGGGGTGACACCGCGCCGCTGGCTGGCCATGTGCAATCCCGGTCTGAGCGATCTGCTCGACGAGACCATCGGCACCGGCTGGGTGCGTGATCTGGAGCAGCTGTCACAACTGGCACCTTATGCGGACGACAGCGCCTTCCGCGCGCGCTGGCATGAGATCAAACAGGCCAACAAGGCCAGGCTGGCCGAGCAGATCCGCGACCTCTGCGGCGTCGAGTTCCCGCTGGAGGCCATGTTCGACGTCCAGGTCAAGCGTATCCACGAATACAAGCGCCAGCTGCTCAATATCCTGCACGTCATCCATCTCTACAACCGCATCAAGCGCGGCGACACGGCCAACTGGACGCCGCGCTGCGTGCTGATCGGCGGCAAGGCGGCGCCCGGCTATGTGATGGCCAAGCAGATCATCAAGCTGATCAACAATGTCGCGCGTGTCGTCAACATGGACCCCGCCACCTCGGGCCTGCTGCGCGTGGCCTTCGTGCCCGACTACCGGGTGTCGCTGATGGAAGTGATCGCGCCGGGGACGGATCTCTCGGAACAGATCTCGACGGCGGGCAAGGAGGCCTCGGGCACCGGCAACATGAAGTTCATGATGAACGGCGCCGTGACCATCGGCACGCTCGATGGGGCCAACATCGAGATCCGCGAGCAGGTCGGCGCGGATCATTTCTTCCTGTTCGGGTTGACGGCGGCGGGTGTGGAGTCGATGCGCGGCCACTATGACCCCAATGCCATCATCGCCAGCGATCCGGCGTTGCGGGATGTGATGAACCTGCTCGAATCCGGGCACTTCAACCAGTTCGAGAACGGGGTCTTCGATTCGGTCATCCTCTCGATCCGCAATCCGCACGATCCCTGGATGACGGCGGCCGACTTCAGGAGCTATGTCGAGGCCCAGGAGCGCGCGGCGGCGGCCTATCGCGACCGAGAGCACTGGCTGCGCATGAGCATCCTCAACACGGCGCACAGCGGGCACTTCTCATCGGATCGCACCATCGCCGAGTACAACCGCGACATCTGGCATCTGGAGACGGTGGCGCCGAAGTCGGCGGGTTGAGGCGCTTTCCCCCTCTCCCCAACCCCTCTCCCGCGAGGGGAGAGGGGCTAGGCGGTGCGGCTTGCCGAATCGCCCCGATTCGACCGATCAAGGATGCTCAGTTGAGCGGCGATGGTCTCCACCGCCGGCATCGAAACGCCATGCCGAGCCGCCTCGCGCAACGGGCGGCGGTACATGTACTCGATCTCCAGCGCACGTTTGGCCAGGAAATCCAGTCGCATGCTCGGCGCATAGGGCGCCATGCGCTCGGTGGTCGCCAGCATCTTGGGCATGAAGTCAGGATCGAAGGGGACGCCGCAGGCCGCCGCGCCTTCGGCGACCTCGTGCATCAGCCGCTCGGCCAGGGCGCGCGCCTCGGGATCGGCCATGATGGCGTCGGTGTTGCGATCGAGCAGCACCGACAGGCCGTTGAACGGGATGTTCCAGGCCAGCTTGCGCCAGCGTGCCGCCGGCAGCGAGGGTTGGACGTCGGTCTCGATACCGCCGGCGCCGAAGGCCGCTCGCAGCCGCGGCAGCCAGTCGACCCCGCGTTCATCCAGCGCCGCCAGACTGACGCGGCCATAGTCCAGATGTACGATATGCCCAGGTCCGACCTTGTTCGAGCACAGGAAGCAGAGTCCGGCGATCAAGATGGCCTGCGGAAAGCGCGCCGCCAGTTCCTCCTCCAGCGTCAGGCCGTTCTGCCAGTTCAGAATGACCGTGCCCTCCCCTACCAGCGGCGCGAGCAGTTCGGTCAACCGGGCATTCTGCGTCGTCTTGAGCGCGACGCAGACCACATCGCTCGATGGTATCGGATCGGAATCGGCATAGACCTCGACCGGATGATGCACTTGGTCGCCGAGCGGCGAGTCGACGCGCAGGCCGTGCGCGCGAATCCGGTCGACATCGCTGTGCGCGATGAAACGCACGGTCGCGCCGCCCAGGAGCAGCCGGGAACCATAGAAGCCGCCAAGCGCACCCGTACCCAGGATGGTGAAACTGAGAGCTGTCGAATCAGACATCTAACGGACTCCGGCTCGGTGCTCCGATCGCCCCAAGCCTTCGGCCAAGAACGACACGACCAGTGAATTGAGCGATACGCCCTCGGCCCTGGCACGCAGGGTCAATTGAGCATGGAGTGCCTTCGGGACGCGCGCGACGAACTTACCCGACGCCACACCGCCGCTGTTGGGCGCGGGCGCGGCAAACCCCTTGGACTCCAGCGTGGCGATCGTGGCTCGGAGCGCGTCGCGGCCATTGGCGATGGCTTCCTCGATGCTCTCGCCATCGGCGATGCACTCCGAAAAATCCGGATAGGACACCAGAAATCCGCCACCCTCTTCCGGGCTGAGTGGGCGAATCTCGAAGGGGTAGGCATTCAGGTCATTCACGGTTGGTCTCCGTCCAACAATTCCAGAAACTTCTTGACATAGATCGGCTTGATCGGGCGACACGCGGGCACGGGTAGCGTTCGGCCATCGGCGCGAATGAAGACACAGTGGCTCGTTCCCTCCTGACGCCAATCGACGCCATGCTGACGCGCAACGGTTTGAAGCGGCTCGATACGCCAATCGAGCAGGTTGCGGCGCATGGACGCCAGGAGTTTAGCGGCACGACTCACGCTTAAATAGTACTATCTGCAACATCACGCATCAATAGAGTGCCGATGATTCCCGGCCTTCCGCCAGCGCCAGCCGACGCGCGGCGCCGAAATCCGTCTTGCCGCTGCCGAGCTTGGGGATCGCGTCGATGCGCCGGACTTCAGCCGGAATGGTCAGCGGATTGGCGCCGCTCGCCAGCATGGCGCGACGCAGACTCTCCGCCTCGATACCGGACTCCGCGGCGGCGAGCAGGACGATCCGCTCGCCCTTACGTTCGTCGGGAACGTTGACCGCGACCAGTTCCAGGTCCGGCTGCTGGAGCGCCTTCCGCACCGAATCCTCGACGACCGTCAGACTGATCATCTCGCCGCCGAGCTTGGCGAAGCGCGAATAGCGGTCGACGATGGTCAGGAAGCCGTCGGCGTCGAGATGGCCCTTGTCGCCGGTCTTGTACCAGCGCATGCCGTCCAGCTCGACGATGGCCTCGGCGGTCTTCTCAGGCGCGCCCAGATAGCCCTTCATCACCTGCACCCCGCCGATCAGGATCAGACCGTCCGCGCCGGGCGGCAACGTCTCCAAGGTCTGGGGATCGACGATGCGGAAGCTGGTGCCGGGCAGCGGCATCCCGACCGTACCCGGACGCGATCCGGTCTGGACCTTCCAGGTCTCGGTCTCCAGCGCATCGGGCACGTTGACGCTAGCCACGGGCGTGGTCTCGGTCGCGCCATAGCCCTCCAGGATCTCCTTGTGGAACTTGAGCGCGAAGCCCTCGCGTACCTCGGGCGCCAGCCGCTCGGCCCCGGCGACGACGATCCGCAGCGACTGGAGCATGAGCGGATGCACCTTGGGACTGCGCACATAGAGCCGCAGGAAGGTGGAGGTGCCGCAGAGCACGGTAGCGCGATAGCGGGCGATTGCCTTGGCGGTGCCGACCGCGTCGGTCGGATCGGGATGACAGACCATCGGCAAGCCTTCGAGCAGCGGCATGAAGGTGGTCGCCGTCAGCCCGAAGGCATGGAACAGCGGCAGATTGGCCAGCAGCACGTCGTCGCGCTCGGTGTTGAGCACGTCCGAGATCTGACGCACGTTGGCGAGGATGTTGCGATGGGTCAGCTCGACGCCCTTGGGCGTGCCTTCGCTGCCGCTGGAGAAGAGGATGGCGGCGGTATCGTCCGGGCGACTCGGATGGCCGAACAAGCGTCCGATGGCCGCCGCCGGCAGCAGGCTCGTCAGCCCCAACGTCAACAGCGCCTCGACGCGACCGATCCGGGCGCGCAGTCCCTCCATCGGATGCAGGGTCACACCCGGCAGCGCCGCCGCCGGATCGATCCCGCGCTGTTCGAGCTTGCGCAGGAAGCGGTCGGCGGTGATGACATGCCGCACCCCGGCCTGCTCGACGCCGGCCCGCAAGGCCTCGGCGCTGGCGGTGTAATTGAGGTTGACCAGGGTCTTGCCGGCGAGGAGCGCGGCCAGATTGGCGATGGCCCCGGCGCTACTTGCCGGCAGCAGGATCCCGACCGCCGGCTCGGGCGCCAGCCGCCGGATGCGGCGCGCGAACAGCGCCACGGACGTGAGCAGCCGCCGGTTGCTCAGGGTAGTCCCGGCCGAGTCGACGATGGCCGGCGCCTTCGGATTGCGCTTGGCGGTCGCCAGCCAGGCGGCCGGCAGGGTCGGCAGGGTCTCGACATAGGCGCGCCAGGAGGTCACAGACAGCTCGAACACCGCCTGCTTGACCCGCTCGGCGCTCGACTCCAGCGGCAGCGGCGGCCCGAAGGCGACGATCACATCGCGCGCACGCCCCTCACGACGGTTGGTGCGCAGTTTGTCGCCGGCATAGGAGAAGCGGCTGCCCCAGAGCCCACGCTGATAGAACGGCAGGATGACACCCGAACCGGCCGCGCGCGCCGACAGCTCGAAGCCGCGCTTGAACTCCGAGAGCTGGCCGTTCTTGCTCAGCATCCCCTCGGGGAACAGACACACCACCTCACCGGCGTCGATCAGTTGCGTGATGGTCTGGATCGCCCGGCGGCTGCTCGCGCGCGAGATCGGCACCACACCGAAGAAATCGAGGAACCGGCGCAGATACCAGCGCTCGTAGATCCAGCGCTCCATCACGAAGCGCACCGGACGCGGACTGGCCAGTTGCACCATGGCCCAGTCGATCCAGCTCACATGGTTGCCGAGCATCAGCACCCCGCCCTGGGCCGGCATGTTCTTCAGCCCGATGACGTTGAGCCGGTAGCGCGTGGCCATCAGGCGTCCGATCAGGAAGCGCACCAGCGACTGCGGGAGCTGATGGATGGTATAGAGCGCCCCGCCGAGCGCGATGACCGCCAATGCCAGCATCACCGGCAGTCCGCCGACCTCGAACCAGGCCGCCAGCACCGTCAGCCCCAGGAAGCCCAGCATCACGACGTTCTGGACGAAGTTGTTGGCCGCCAGCACCCGTCCGAGTCCGGATTCACCGGCGTTGAACTGGATGAGTGCGTTGAGCGGCACCAGGAAGAACCCGGCCAACACCCCGAGCACCAGGAAGTTGAGCGCATGTGCCCAGCTCGATCCCAACCCCGGCAACAGGAAGAGCGCGAGCGCGATGCCGATCGCGCCGACCGGGATCAGCCCGGTCTCGATGTGGTTGCGCGAGACGCGCCCGGCGACGATGGAGCCGAGGATGATGCCGACACCCGAGCAGGCCAGCATCCCCTGGATGACCACGGTATTGGTCTCGCCCAGGGTCTCCTTGGCGAAGGCCGGAAAGGCGGCCAGGATCACCTGTGAGATGGCCCAGAAGATCGACAGTCCCACGATCGACAGCCAGATGACTTGGTTGTCCCAGGCCGCGCGCAGGTTGTCGCGCAGATAGCGTCCGCTCGCATAGCGTCCCCAGTCGAAGCCGGGTGTCCCGCCCTCGGTGGTGCGAGGCAGACGGTAGGCGATGGCCAGCTCCACCACCGAACAGAGCACCAGTGCCCAGCCGAGCGGCGCGATCAGTGCCATCACCGCATCGGGCGTGTCGAAGGTCGCGCCGGCGAGTCGGCCCTCGAACAGGATCGAGAACACGAAGATGCCGGCCAGGATGGCGGTCGTGGTCGTGGCCTGTACCCAGCCGTTGGCCGTGGCCAGCGCTTCCTTGCCGACCAGTTCCTTGATGTAACCGTACTTGGCCGGCGAATAGAAGGCGCTCTGCGCCGCCAGCAGGAAGGTCATGGCGAAGGCCGGCCAGAACCAGCCGAGATAGTAGAAGAGCGTGATGCAGAGCGTCAGCCCCACGGCGGCCCAGGCACTCACGCGCATGACGCGGTTCTTCGGGAAGCGGTCGGCCATGAAGCCCGAGGGCGTGAACAGCAGCACGAAGGGCAACAGGATGAGCGCATTGACGATGGCCGTCAGCAGGATCTGCGCGTCGCCGTCATAGGTCTTGAACAGGGTGTTCTGGATGACGATCTTGTGCCCCAGATCCACGAAGGCGTTGAGGAAGATCATCAGGACATAGGGCAGGAACCCGGTGATGCGGAAGAGTTGACCCACGGCAAGCCCCCTTGAGATTCGACAGGATTCAGACCGACGCCGATACGCCCAGCGCCTCCAGATAGGCCCGCGCGCTGTGCATCCATTCGTACTCGGCCACGGCGGCGCGCAATTCGGACGCCGGGTGCGGATGTGCCAGCGTCTCCAGCATGGCCGAGGCCAGCGCCTCGACATCGCCCACGGATACCAGCGGCCCATGACGCCCGCCGGCCAGGATCTCGGACGGACCGCTCGGGCAGTCGGTCGAGACCACGGGCACGCCCAGCGCCAGCGCCTCGGTGAGCACGTTCGGCGAGCCTTCCCAGGCCGATGAAAGCACGAATAGCGCCGCGCGCGCCAGATAGGCCGGAAGCTGGGGCTGGAATCCCGGCAGGGCGACATCGGCGCTCAGGCCCAGCTCGGCGATCAGCGCCTCCAGCCCGGCGCGCCCTCCGCCCTCGCCCAGGATCATCAGCCGACAGTCGCGCTCGGCCCGGACGCGGGCGAAGGCGCGGATCAGGGTCGGGAAGTCCTTCTGACGCTGAAAACGCCCCGCGCCCATGAGGACCGGCGGCTGTCCGGGCGCCAGCCAGGGATGCGGACAGGGAGCGGACGCCGCTTCATACAGACTCGGTGTGATGACGGGATTGCGGATGACCTCGATCCGCGCTCGCGGAATCCGGGCGATGCGCGCCGTGTCCTCGGCCACGCCCTCGGAGACGGCGACGATGCGATCGAGCGCCGGATAGAGCCGCCGGATCGGCCAGTAGCGCAGCCGGCGTTCGACGGCACTACGCTCGGCCATGGCGGTCGAGAGATTGGTCCCGAGCCGCAGCACCAGCCGCGTGTCGACGCCGCTCAGGGCGCGCGCCAGCACGGCCGCACGTCCGGCACGATCCTTGGCCGCCAGCAGGGCGCGTGGTCGTCTCGCGCGCAGATAGCGCGCCAGCTCGGGCACCGCCGGCAGCGTATGGCGCGCGCGCAGCCGCACCCGTTCGACCGCTTCCGGACAGTGCGCCAGATGCGGACTCTCGTCACGGATCAGCACCAGCTCCACCCGCTCGCCCAGCGCGACGAATCCATGCAGCAGGTTGATCAGCATGCGCTCGACCCCGCCCGCGCCCGAGAAGGAGGCGAAGACGGCGATCGGGCGCTGGTCGCTTGATGAGTCCTGAGCGGGCATGAGGTAGCCTGTGGCACGTTTTCCACATGTCGCGCCTGTCCAAGAGACGCGCTATGCTCTCCAGTCAGGGCGCTACGTGGTACTGGATTGCGGTGAGACATCATAAACCACAGCCGGTCTGCCGAACGCGGTTTGGTGTGAATGGCGCACGAATCCAGTCCTTGGTCTAACCTTGGGATCACCTGCTCCCGCGATTCACCGAAACCCATGCCTGGGTGTCTCAAAAACAGGAGCCTTGTGATGGACAGAAACACGCTGACCGGGATATTGATTCCGGTCGTCCTGCTGGTCGCCTCGGGGGCCGTGTCGGCGGCGGAGGTTTTTCCGCAGCAGAACGCCGTCGATCAGGCGCCGTCCGCCCCGACCTCCATGCCCGCGATGACGGCGCAACAGCTCACAAGCCGCGTCGGACGCCCCCCATCGTCTGCGGCCGCCACGCTCGCGCTCACGGACGAAGAACGCGAGCAGTTGAACCGGGAGGCTACGGCGGCGGTTGCCTCGGGCAAGCCGTTCAAGGTCGGGGCCGTCAAGCCCGTGGCCATCGATGTCGATCTCAAGCCCATCGACGTAAAAGCCATGGGCGATCAGACCTACTCCTTCGCCGATGGTCTGGTGCGCCGATCCGAGGGCGAACTGCACTGGATGATCCGGCTCGATGCGACCGGCTCGGCGGGAACGCGGCTGTTGCTCGATAACATCCGGCTGCCGGACGGTGCCAAGATCCACGTCTACAACGACGCCGGCGACCTGCGCAGCTATTCCAACGTCGGCGAGCGTCTGTGGACGCACAGCTTCGCCGGCGAACAGCTCTACATCCAGGTCGAGGTCACGGAAGCGGACTCGGACGATGTGCGCTTCACCATTGCCTCGGCCATGCTGCGTCACCCGCTGCCGCGCGAACTCTGCCCCCACAATGCGCCCTGTGTCGAGGACGCTTCCTGCTTCAATCCCATCGACTGGCCGGAGATCGACAAGGCGCGCAAGGCCGTGGCCTACATCAACTTCATCGATGACGGCTGGGGCTATGCCTGTAGCGGTGGGTTGCTCGCCGATACCGACCCCGAGACGACCATTCCCTATTTTCTGACGGCTGATCATTGCGTGAGCAATCCCGATGTCGCCGCCACGGTCGAAGCCTGGTTCGACTATCGCACCCCAGGCTGCCACAGCGGTTGTCAGCCGGTGCCCTCGGGCACCTTCAGTACGCTGGGCGCGACACTGATCCGGCACTCGGCGGTGGATGACCACAGTCTGCTGGTCCTCGACGAGCTGCCGCCCGAGGATGCCTGGTATCTGGGCTGGACCAGTACGCCCGTGGCCTGGTCGGATGGTGCCACGCTGTTCCGGCTGAGCCATCCGCAGGGTTCGCCTCAAGCCTTCTCGACGCATCGTGTCGATGCCGGCACGGATCCGACCGAATACTGCGGCGTCACCACCATGCCGCGCGGTGCCTATATCTTCAGCCGCAATGCCATGGGGGCCACAGAGCCGGGCAGCAGCGGCGCCCCGGTACTGACGGCCAGCGGGCAGGTCGTCGGCCAACTCTATGGCAGTTGCGGCTCGAACATCGATGACGTCTGCGATTCGGTCTCCAACACCACGGTCGATGGCGCCTTCGCCAATTACTATCAATGGGTGAAACCCTGGCTGGATCCGGATGTGAACAATCTGCCGCTGAGTGTCCAAAAGGTTGGCGGTGGAAATGGACGGGTGACGGCGACCAAGATTCGGATGAGCGACGAGGCGACGCAGGCGCTCACACCCACGCCGCCGGACGGCCCGGTGCAATCTCAACCCGAATGGCCTTGGCAGGCGCGGCTGAGTATCAGCACCTGGCGTTTGAATGGGGACTGGACGTGCGGCGGCTCGGTGGTCCATCCCAACTGGATTCTGACGGCGGCGCACTGTGTGGTCGATGACATCGGCGATGGGCGCTTCACGACGGTTGCGCCCTCCGCGATCGAGGTACGTACCGGTTCGAGCCGTCCCGACTGCGGCGGTCAGGTGTCCAGGGTCAAGCGCATCGTCAAGCATCCGGCCTTCGATCCGGTCACGGGCAATAACGATATCGCCCTGCTCGAACTCAAGACTCCGGTTTGGGCTGAGCCGATCCGGCCGGTCACCTGCGAGCGTGAGGAAGAGTTGGCCTGTATCCGAACACGCAGCCGCATCACCGGCTGGGGAACGGAAGAGATGTGTGAGACGTCCGGCTATCCGATGACCGTGCTCAAGAGCCAGGAAGCCGTGATCGAGAGTCCCAATGACTGCCGCCGCACGTATGAGGGTGCCGGCAGAAACATCAGGATCACCAGTAACATGATTTGCGCGAGTTCGACACCGGCCAACGGTGCCTGTCAGTTGGAGGATGGCAGTCCGCTGGTCGTGAGCAACCAGCGTGGCGGCTATGTGCAGGCGGGAATCGCGAGCTGGTCGCGTCCGAACCGGCCCAATCTGATCAACAGGATGGCTGATCCCAACGATTACACGGATAGAATCAATGATTGTGGAAACGCACCTCGGCATGCCGTCTATACGCGCTTGGCCAACTATGTCGACTGGATGGAAACGACGACCGGTATGGATTTCAGCTCGGATGTCGGACCGGGCGTGATCGACTGCGGCGGTGTCTGTGTCGGCCAATATGCGAAGGATACGCGCGTGACCCTGGAGGCGCGCCCCGACCACGGCTCATTCTTCGATGGCTGGCAGGGCGCCTGTAGCGGCAAGGACAGCATCTGCGAGGTCAGCATGAGCCAGGCTCAGAGCGTCAAGGCGCTGTTCAGGCCGATGCAGCCGCGTTCGCTGTGCGCAACCTGCACGCGCTGATTGGTTTATCGGCTGGGTGAGAGCAAACCATGCTGGCGGAGAACCTGGAGAATTGGGCGAAACGCGAACGCGCCGAGGGCGAGCAGGTTGGGTTGCAACGAGGTCGCTTGGAAGGAAGCTTCTCAGGAGCGTGTCGCGTCGTGAGACGCCGCACCGTCACCAGGCCCTTACGGGCAGAGCCGCACGGCCCGGCAGGTGGAAAGCCTGCACCTGTTTCCGGCGGCTGCACGGTCGTAGCCGCTCTCCCTCCCCGTCCTGAAGGACGGGGTTTCTCGCGGAAGAACTGATGAAAAACCGCTCCTGGTTTTGCCGGGAGCGGTTTCATTTTGGGGCCGGATCGCAGAAAGCCGATCCGCCCCAACCCGAAACAGGCCGTTTATGGCGTATAGGGATTCGGGCGATTCAGAAAGTCCTCGTAGGCATCGGTGTCGATGGTGCTGGGCGGCAGTTGGGTTCCGTGCCAGGTGAAGTTGTAGGGACCAGTATAAGCTTTGGTTTTGTCTATTTCGATTTCACCACTATAAACAGCGCACCCACACCTCGCTAGCGTTTGATAAGTGTTGCATAATTTTTGATCTTCTTGCGGTGCTGTAGTAACACATCCCGGGGGATCATTTGTGTTATATAGACATCCGGGATCTACTCCATAGACACAAGAATCTGTACTTTTTTTGCACAATAAATTGTTTCCAGGTCGACTGCACATATCAGTTGGCACATAGCAAAAGTTACCTGCTGCACTTATATCTTTTGCACCATCAACAACTTCACAAGAACACCGATCGCCAGTAAATCCAAGCTCGATGTCTACAAATTGGTAGCCAACACATTTAGTTGTAAAAAGACGCTTGTGATTCACACGCGCAAAATAATACCCAGGATCTTTTAATCCAATTCGAAAAGTTTCTGGGACAGAAACACTGTTATCAGTATTAAATGCAAGCAAAGGCTTTGCATTTGGCCACTTTTCAACTTCATTCTGATCATAAACCTCAAAAAACCAATTGCCAGCACCACATTTCTCCTTGGCGCAGAAAGACAATGTAACTATTTCGTTACCTTGAGATTTATAAACATACCAGTCATCATCTTCACCTTGCGCCCACTCATCTTCTTGAGTATCAACATTCTGAAAAGTGAGATTTATTAATCCATACATGGTGACTCCGTTCGCCAAGGGATTGGCCCGACTCGGCACATCGTTCGGCTCGACCTCGGTATCATAGAAGCCGACGATGGGCTGCTGGCCGGGAAGCGGCGAATCCTGGACCACGACGGCGACCGAATAGGGATAGATCGTCGCATTCGTGGCCGGCACTGTGGTCAGGGTGCCATCTGCCGGCTTGACGACGATATAGTAGGTGCCGGTCAACCCAGCCGTGACGCTGTAGGTCATGGAATAATAGGTTTCGCGATCCTTGTCATAAGAATCGATCGCGCCCATGACGTTGGTGTTGTAGTTCGCAAGGATGTTGCCGGCCGCATCGCGCACAGAGATATTCCAGACTGCCGGCAGACCTGCCAGCAAATTGACGCCATCGATCCAATACGGAACCGAGAAAGTGACGAGGATATTCTGATTGGGCGCCGTGGTCTCGGTATAGAACCAGTCCTGATCGGCCAATCCGTAGAGCTGCCCCCAGAAATTCACCCCCCGGACCAGCGGATCGGCGGAGATGAAATTGTCGTTCGGCTCGGTCTCACCATAGCTCGCGGCGGGGATGACCGAGGCGAGCGTGACGCCGAACTGCAACGGCTCGGCGACGCAGGTACGAATCCCATAGTCATGTCCGGCCTGATGCCCGAGCTGAAAGCCGTTCGCCTCACCCGCGCTGTAGCCCTGGGAATACCCAGAGTTGAAGCTGGATTCGCGATCGGCCCTGCAGGTCTCTTCGGGAGGATAGCCACCGAGCGTGGCCGCATTCACCGCGATGGGTAGCAGAAGCGCGAGCCCCGCTACAGGGTGCATCAGAGATTTCATGGATTTCGTTCCTTCGTCGTCGAGTTGATGAAGTGTTTGGACGAGCGAACCTGGATCATGGGTGTCACAATATCGCCTTCGAGCCGCCTCGATCCTGGATTTGCATCGCTGCGAACGATCGGCTAGCTTGGCGCGCTGTCTCCGCCCCCTGGGCGCGGCCCGATCACCCAAGACCCGGTGAATCGTTCCCACCGATTCCATACACCGGCCACGACACGAGTCGTACCATAAAAGTAACACTTTTTGCCTTGAACGCAACTTTGGGCGCCGGATACGTCCGTACTGAAGTTTATCCCAACATGCCGTGCGATCAAGTCGTTCGCTCCTCGAAATCAGCGACTCCATGTGGTGATTCGTGTCCGGCCTTCCTGAACCCGTAACCTGCGATCAAGCACCAAATCCGGCCGCCCCTCCTCGGGTAGCGGACGTCCTGGTCCTGATCCCGGCCCACAACGAGGCCGCGACCGTCGGCGCCATCGTGCGCGAGGTGCGCCGGCGCTGGGGCTATCCGGTGGTTGTGATCGACGACTGTAGCACCGACGACACAGCCGAGATCGCCCGCGCCGCCGGTGCCACCCTGCTGCCGCTGCCGCTGCAACTGGGCGCCTGGGGCGCGCTCCAGACCGGACTGCGCTATGCCGAGCGCAACGGCTATCGTCTGGCCGTCACCCTCGATGCCGACGGCCAGCACGAGCCGGCCCAGATCGGCACCCTGGTCGCGCCCGTGCTCGCGGGCCGGGCCAACGTCGTGATCGGCGCCTTCCCCGCCCGCGCCAGCCCGGCGCGACGCCTCGCCTGGCACTATTTCCGCCGGCTGACCGGACTCGACCTGGAGGACATCACCTCCGGCTTTCGCGCCTACGACGCACGGGCCATCCGGCTGCTGGCCTCGCGCGAGGCGACCCTGCTCGACTATCAGGACGTCGGCGTGCTCCTGACCCTGCATCGGCACGGTCTGCGCGTGATCGAGGAACCCGTGCCGATGCAACCGCGTCTCCAGGGTGTCTCCAGGGTGTTCAAGTCCTGGTGGACGGTGGGAAACTATATGCTTCAGACCAGTCTGCTCTGTCTGGCGCGCGTCGGCCATGGTCGAGCGCGCGACCGGCGGACGGACTCAGACGTATCAGGATAGGATCGACGTTTCCGTCAACTACCCCGCCCTGAAGGGCGGAGCTTGTGAGAGCAAGCTGGGTTGACCAGCCTCAGCCCGCCTGACCGGGACGGTCGAAAGGGGCTCCGTGCGCAACAGGTCGTCAAGACTCACCGGCGGATGCTTCCTCAGTCCGCCGCTCTGAAAGGTCTGGATCATGCTGACGAAAGGTAAAGCGTCGAAGGTTCGGGTCGCCGCCGTCAGGCGGGAGCCGGTTGCACACATTGGCGAGGGGAGCGTGTCGCGTCGTGAGACGCCGCACCGTCACCAGGCCCTTACGGGCAGAGCCGCACGGCCCGGCAGGTGGAAAGCCTGCACCTGTTTCCGGCGGCTGCACGGTCGTAGCCGCTCTCCCTCCCCGCCCTGAAGGGCGGGGTTTCTCGCGGAAGAACTGATGACGTATCAAATGACCTCGATGGTGATCGGGCTGACGCTCGCCGCCGTGATCCTGTGGCTGGTGCGCCGCGATCATCTGCACGGCCCCTATGCGGTCTGGTGGATCGGCGCGGCGGCGACCGTCACGGTGCTGGGCTTCTTTCCGAGCGTCTTCGACCGTCTCGGCGGCTATCTGGGCGTCAGCTATCCGCCGATGCTGGCCATGGTGCTGGGCTTCGCCCTACTGCTGATCAAGATCCTGACCATGGACCTGGAGCGCTCGCGTCAGGAGCGTCAGATCCGGCGTCTGGCCCAGCGGCTGGCGATGCTGGAAGCGCGCGAGCCGCCGGCCTCCGATCCGGACGACCGGCCACAGGCCCCCGCCTCCTGAGCCATGCGCGTCCTGCACATCGGCAAGTATTTCCCCCCATTCGCGGGCGGCATGGAGCATTTCCTCGCCGACCTGCTGCCGGCGCTCAAGGCGCAGGGGATCGAAGCCGCCGCGCTGGTGCATCACGAGCGATCCGGCCGTCACGGCTCACGCCCGATCGCGCCCGAGGATCCGCCGGTGTATCGCGCCCCGACCTATGGGCGACTGCTCTATGCGCCGATCAGTCCCGCCTTCCCGCGCCGGCTCGACCGGCTCATCGGCGAACTCGCGCCCGATCTGCTGCATCTGCACCTGCCCAACACCTCGGCCTTCTGGGCGCTCGCCCTGCCCTCGGCGCGCCGTCTGCCCTGGGTGGTGCACTGGCATTCGGACGTGGTCGCCTCGACGCTCGACCGGCGTCTGAGTCTGGCCTATGGACTCTATCGACCCTTCGAGCAGGCGTTGCTCGCCCGCGCCGAGCGGATCATCGCCACCTCGCCGGAGTATCTCGCGTCCAGTCCGGCACTGGCGCCCCGGCGTGAACGCTGTGTCGTCGTGCCTCTGGGTCTGGATGCCGCGCGTATCCCCGAACCCGACGCCGCGAGCCGTGCCCAAGCGGAGGCGTTGTGGCATAGCGTCGCCCCCTCAGATAGACACAGCCCTAGCCCCCGGCGTGTCCTCGCCATCGGGCGTCTGACCTATTACAAGGGACACGAGATCCTGATCCGGGCCGCCGCTGCATTGCGCGAAGCCGGCGTGCTCATCGTCGGCTCGGGCGATCTGGCCGATGCGCTGCGCGGATCGATCGCGACACTCGGGCTGAACGGGCGCGTCCGGCTCGTGGGTCATCAGCCCGGCCCAGTGCTCGACGCCCTGCTGGCCGGTTGCGACCTGTTGTGCCTGCCCTCGATCGAGCGGACCGAGGCGTTCGGACTGGTGCAGTTGGAGGCCATGCGCTTCGGCAAGCCGGTGGTGGTCAGCGATATCCCCGGCTCGGGGACCGGCTGGGTGGTGCGTCAGGCAGGCAACGGCTTGACGGTTCCGCCGGGCGATCCTACGGCGCTCGCTGCCGCTATCGATCGGCTGGGGCGCGATCCCGAGCAGGCCCGGCGACTCGGCCAGGCGGGCGCCCAGGCGCTGGAGACGCACTTCGGTATCGCGCGCATCGCCGAACGGATCGCGCAGCTCTATGCCGAGGTGGTCGACGCACGCCCCCAGAGCGTCAGCAGGAAGAAGACATAGAAGGGTACGAAGTGCAGCAGCAACCGGCCCAGGCTGGTGCCCTGCTCGGCCCAGCGATGGGCGTCGGTGAGGAAGAACAGCCCCCACAGCAGCAGCAGGCTGCCGAGCACGAGCGCCGGCCCCGACAGCAGCCAGGGTGCGCGCTCGCCGCGCACGACCCGCCAGATGGCCACGATCAGTCCGACCAGCAGCAGATAGCCGAGCAGGTGCCAGTTCTCCAGCCCCAGGAGCGCCTGGGCGAAGACGCCCCAGTTATCGTGATAGCCCAACTCGAAGCGTCCGATGAAGGGCAACCGGATCGCCTCGGCGCCGATCTCGATCAGGCCGATGAACGGCGCCTCGAACCTCAGACCGATCACCCAGGCGAGTCCGAAACCCAGGACGACCGCCGCGATCAGGCTCAGACCGATCCGACGTCGACGCGCCTCGACGAGCATCCAGGCCGGAACCAGGAGCACCAGCCAGACCGCACCCTCCAGCTTGAGCAGCGGCCAGGTCGCGGCCAGTGCCAGACAGAGCGCCGCCTGACGCCTGTCGCCGGTGCGCGTCCACTGCATAAAGGCCATCAGACTTAACCCCAGCGCCCCGGCCAGCCAGAGATCGGCATACCCGGCCAGCGCCACATGGGTGTCGAACAGGGGCAGCGAGATCAGCCCCCAGAGCGCCGCCAGACTCGCCGGCGCCGAAGCTCCCCAGAGACGCGCCTGGCCATAGAACCCCAGCGCCAGCGCGATCGCGGCGCCGAGCCAGGGCAGATTGGCGGCGGTCTCGTTCCAGCCGCCCGCGGCCAGCGTCGGCCACAGCGCCAGACGCGAGACGAGTGCCGGATAGTTCCAGGCCGCGATGGTATAGACCGCGCCCGTGCCGTCGCCCGACCAGACCTCGGGCGCGACGAAGGGCACCAGCCGACCCAACTCGGACCAGACGCGCGCCCGCACCGCCCAGGTGGTCCAGGCGTCCCAGGGATACAGCGGTTGCCACCAGACCTCCAGCGCCAGCACCGCGAAACGCAGTCCGATCCAGCCGAGCAGGAGCACCAGGAGCAGGCGAGATCCAAGCTCGCGCGCGTCTCGCGGCCAGACTGAACGGAGCGACCGGAAGGCCTCCCGACCGGACGGACGAAGGCCCCGCACCGCCCAGCCGAGCGCCAACGCGAACCCCAGCATCAGCAGCCAGAACGCAACCCGCAGGCCGAGGATCGACAGCGGATAGAGCAACGATGCACCGACGAGCAGTGCCGCCCAATAGCCATAGCCCAGCACCAGCGGCCAGACACCGGGCGTCCCGTCCGGCCACAGCCGCCGCAGCAGCAAGGCGCCCGCGAGCCAGGGCAGCAACAGCGATAGTGCGACGGCGAACCAGGTGATCAGGGTCATGCTCGTTTCCATGTCGTTCAATCCTCGACCGCGACCGACGTGACCCGGAACAGCGTACCCAGCCCCGGCTGGGACAGCTCGCTCGATACGGCCAGACGCCAGTCCCCGAACACCAGTTCGGAGCGCCCCCGATCATGAGCCGTGCGATCGAGCGGGCTCATCAGGAACACGGCATCACCCGGCTCGACCCCGCTCGCGGCGTCCAGGGTGGCGCTCAGACGCACGTTGTGCGGCAGCAGATGGTAGCGCGCGCGATTGGCGCCATAGCTCGCCGGATCGGACGCGACGAGAAAGATCCGCACCGGCTCGGTTCCGAGTCGCGCGCGGATGTCCGCGATGAAGGGATAAAAGCCCTGGTCCGGCCCGACCCGCTGACGCTCGGCGGCCTCGAGTCCGGCATAGAGCGAACGGGTCTGGTCCAGACGTTCCAGCAACATCCACTGCCAGCGCACGTCCAGCGCCAGCCAGCCGACGAGCAGGATGACGCCATAGGGCGTCCAGGACCGGAATCCGCGCCAGGGCGGCGCGAGCAGCAGATGGATCAGCGCCGCCAGTGCGCACCAGACGACCACCGGGATCAGCGGCCGGATCCGGCCCGCGCCCTCTGTCGAATCCGTGAAGTTGATCGAGCGCCCCGTCCAGCCCGGATCGCGCCGCCAGTCGTTCCAGGCGAGCGGGAGGATCTCCGACAGGGCCGGGCGGCGCGGCTGGAGTGTCAGCGACTCGAACAGCAGCGGTTCGGCCTCCGGGTCGGACCCGACGACGGCCAGACCGACGCCGACGACCAGCCCCGCCCAGTTCGGATCATCGGTCAGGGTGACGAAGCCGGCGCGACGTTCGTCCGGTGAGATCAGGCGATCGAAGGGCTTGCGGGTGGTCGCGGCCGTGGCCCAGATGACACGCAGCTCGCGCGTCGCGTCCAGCCCGTCGATCCGCCAGCCCAGCCCGCGATAGTCGCGCGCCTCGAAGGGGCGGATCGCGCCCTGGACCAGGATCAGGCCATTGGACGCCGCGCGCTCGACGCGCAGACCGCGTTCGCTCTGGGCGCCCTCGCCCGCCGTGAGCTGAAGCCCTGAGGCAGAGATCCGAATGGTCGGCCGCGCCGGATCCTCGCTCCACAGATAGACTCCGGCGAGCAGCAGCCACAGACCCAGGGTGGCGCCGAGCAGCGCGGCGACCAGGGCGAGCGGACGATACCGGGAGGCTTGCAAAACCGAGTGTTTCAAGGCTCAACCGCGCTCCATGAGATCGGTAAAGACGCGCTCATACCCGCGCGCCATGCGTTCGATCGAGAGTTGTTCGGCGCGCTCGCGTCCGCGTTCGGCCAGACGGTGTCGGCGCTCGGGATCGGTCAGCAGGGCGCCGATGGCGTGCGCGAGCGCCTCGGCGTCCTCCATCGGGGTCAGCAGACCATATTCGTCCCGCCCCAGCACCTCGCGCGGGCCATAGGGGCAATCGGTCGCCACCACGGGCGTGCCGCAGGCCAGCGCCTCCAACATGGTATAGCCAAAACCCTCGAACTGACAGGTGTGCACATAGAGATCGGCCTGGCGGATATAGGGATAGACGTTCTCGCGATGGCCGACGAAACGGACGCGATCGGCCAGTCCCCAGTCGGCGACCCGGCGTTCGAGCGCCGAGCGATCCGGTCCGTCGCCGACCAGGATCAGGGCGGCCGGCCGGATCGATTGCAGGCGTCGGAAGGCGGCGAGCAGCAGACCGAGATCCTTCTCCGGCGACAGACGCGCGGCTGTGCACAGACGGGGCAAGTCGGGCGGCAGCGTCTCCAGTCCGGGCGCGGATTCGGCGGCGAGACGGGCCACGCCGGCGCCGTCGATGCCGTTCGGGACGACGACTGTGCGTCGGGTCGGGCCGAGAAAGTGTCGGCTCAGTTCGCGCGCGGTGCCCTCCGAGGGGACGATCATGCGGTCGGCCAGCCGTGCCGTGGCGCCGACGGCCAGACGCAGGAACAGGTGCCGCCGACGTCCATGCTCGTAGCGGCGCATGTGCTCGTACACCGGCCCACGAAAGCTGCCGACCGTCTTGATGGGCAGACGTGCCAGCCGCGTCCCGAACACGGCGAGGGCCGAGGGGTAGTGCATCATCCCGAGCACCAGATCCGGCTCGGCACGCGCGATCAAGGTGCCGATGATGCGCGCGTCGTCATGCAGTTCACGGGCGTTCGTGAACCAGCCGCGCGACAGATGCGCGGCGGTGTCGAGGAAGTCGTCGTAGTCGGGGGGGACCAGCTCGCGCAAGGCCGCAGGGGCGGCGAGCGTGATCCGTCGCACGACGCGGCGATCGAGATGGGTGATCAGGTTGCCCGTCGTGCGCTCGGCGCCGCCGAACACCGTGGCCAGATGCAGGATCAGCAAATGCATTGAGAGAACCGTCAGCCGGTCGAAAAGCTGGGCTGGGCACACCAGGAGCACCCAACCCAAGGGGCTTCAGGATCAGTAGCGCGTGAAGACGATGTCCTGCGACTCGATCCGGAACTCGCTCACCCATTCGCCATCGATCCACAGCCAGCGGTTCTTGACCGGGACCACGCGCTCGGGCTGCTTGATGACCTCGCCGGTCATGGGCGCCTTGAACTCGGGCACATGGGCGCGGATGGTGGTGACGACCTCGGCGATCGGTCCCTTGATGGTGATCGCGTCGATCTTGGCCTCGCTGTACTTGATCTTGCCCATGTTGGACAGATAGATGT
Organism: Allochromatium tepidum; assembly: GCF_018409545.1. Classification (GTDB taxonomy): domain Bacteria; phylum Pseudomonadota; class Gammaproteobacteria; order Chromatiales; family Chromatiaceae; genus Thermochromatium; species Thermochromatium tepidum_A. Next base: position 2,608,637 of record NZ_AP024563.1, read on the forward strand.
TCAGCGGGGTGGCGGCCTTGAAGAAGGGGTCGAGATAGGTGTAGGTCGTGTTGTAGTCATCGGCCTGCATCGCCTTCCAATAGCCCTCGACCCGCTTGCGCAGGTCCGCCTCGCCGGTCTTGGCCAGACGCTCACGCTCGGCGCGCGCGGACTCGGCGAGCGACTTCAGGCTGGATTCGTCGAGTTTCAGTTCGACGAGCTGCTTGCCTTCGAGCGTGTCGTCGGTGTAACGCTCGGCGATCACGCGATAGCCGTCGTCTGCGGCATAGACCGCGTTCGGCTCGTAGCGCAGGCCCAGGTTGACGCCCGGCTCGCGCGGCAGCGGCACGTCGGCGATCGTCCAGGTCGCGCCATAGTCGTTGGAGAGGCTGGCATAGAGGCCGGAGCGGATGTCGCGCCAGTCCTCCCAGACCAGCAGCACCTGTCCGGGCTTCCGGCCAAAGGCGACCGAGGGGTTGCGCGCATGGAACAGGGACAGGAGTTCCTGGTCGCCGGTGCGCGGCTTGACGGCCTTGGACCAGGTCTCGCCGCGGTCGGTCGAATGGATGACATAGACATCCTGCTTGTCCCGATCGTGCTCGCTACGATTGCGCCCGCTGACGGCGAGCAGGATATGACCCTCGTCATCGGTCGCGATATTCAGGCCGGCGATGTCGTGCCCGCGCAGATCCTCGAAATCGAAGCGCTTCCAGGTCTTGCCGTTGTCGTCGGAGTGCGCACCTTCGAGGTGGAAATCACGCTTGTCGAAGCCGCGCTGGGACAGCCAGATCGCGAACCAGCGCGAACCGGAGCGGAAGGCCTCGAAGATCGGCGTGACGTCGGACACATCGTCCGCAACCGTCACGGTCTCGGCGAATTCACCGCTCGCTGGGCGGAAGCGCGAGACGATGCGCCGTCCGTCCACATCACCCTGCCAACTGAAGACGACCAGATTGCCTTGCGGATCTGAGGCCATGACCGGATAGATGCCGGCCATCACCAGTTCGATCGGCGACAGCTCCTGCTTGGAGCGGTCGAGGTTCCGATAATAGAGATTGTGGATGCTGCCGGTCGGTTGACCGGCCTTCTCGCCGTACCAGAGCAGATGAGTCAGACCCTTGGCATCGGATTGGGCTACGAAACGCGCCAATGGCTCAGTGTCGGCGCCGATCTCCAGCGGCTTGATCGATGTCGCGCCGGGGGTCAACTGGTCGGTATCGAGCAGATAGAGACCCTTGTCGGGATGCTTGTCGCGCCAGAGTGCGAGCGTTCCCTTGTCGGTGGCGGACAGCGCCAGCCCCGAGGGTGCCTGAGCGCGATCGTCCGGAACCAGCAGACGCTCCTGGCCTTTGGGATCGCGCAACCTGAGCAGACGATCTCGATCATAGTAGGCGAGCCAGCGTTGCCCCGAGGCGTCCAGGACGTATTCCCAGCCGCTCGTGGCCGCCATGGTTGAATTGCTCAGCGTCTCATAGGACGCGGAGGATTCGGCTCGATCCGCGGCGAACGACGTGCCGCCCGTGACGAATACACCCAGCACACAGCCCAGGCCAAGGGCTTTGAATCTTTGAACGATCACTTTGAATCCCCGACAGCCAATTGTTTGAATCCGAAGTCATTGTAAGGCAATCGAAGAAGCAAAATGCTTACGATACCTCCATAAAAAAAGCCGCCTAGGGGCGGCTTTTCTTGTCTACTGGTTGGGACTGGTGTTGGCCAGTCCTACCAGTAGCCGACGATTCGATCGCTCAAGGATCGACCTAGACGTCAGAAGGGGTTGTTTTCGTCAGGAGCGAACAGAATGGAGTTGTTGTAGGTTCCGCCCACAGCCTCACCATTGAAGGTGTTGCCGGTGTTGTACTCGAGCTTGATGACGACAGCGCCGTCCGTAGTCAGGTTACGATTGGCAACCGCAAAGCGATCGGCCGAATCGGAGCTGCCGGCGGTGGTATCGACATTGAACGAAGCCGGCACCCACTTGGTGGCGTCAGCCGGATCCTGGGTGAGGCGGTAGTTCCACAGACGGCCCCAGCCACCATTCACGAGGCGAGCAGCGGTACCATCGCTCAGCATCGAAATCGCATTGATGCGACCAACGCACACGACGTCCTGCGGAACGGTACCGGAGATCAGGTTCTCGTCACGATCGTAGAGGTCGCCACGGGTCGTGGTCACGAACTCGATACGAGCGCGATAGTTGTTCATGAAATCAGGATGCTGATCGATGGACACCGGAGTCACAAAGAAAGCGGTCGTGATTTCGTTGAACGGCATGATAGCGACGTTCGACGGACTCTGAGAAGCCGCGTGACGGAAGTCGGCATCATCCGAGCTGTAAGCCTGATAGCCCCAAGCCGCGCCGCTACCGAACTCGAACACGAAGGCTTCACCGGAAAGGGTCTCGCCATCATCGCCATTCGGATCGAAAACGGTGCCATCACTATTGTCGACGGTCAGATAACCGCGAGCGGGCTGAACATTGCGACCGAAGGCATAGTCACGACCGGACTGCTGCCAGGGGTTGTTGATGCTCGGATCGTTGAAGAGAACGCCGGCGGTATCGGAACCGAAGACGCCGCCCAGATCGATGGTCTGGATGTCGTTACGGCTGGTCGGCAGGTACTCGTTGTACTCTTCGCAGTTGTTGAGCAGACCTTCGCCGGCAGCGACGTTCTTGTAGTAGAAGCGGTAGTGCAGGTGAGTGGCCGCGTAGGCACCGTTCTGGTTCCAGTTGTCGGCGGTCGTGTTGATGACGCTGACGACGGTGGTGACGGTCGGGCTCAGAGCCGCATAGGGGAAGAAGACGGTATCGGCCTGCGCCACACCAACCGCCGAAACGCCGATGGCTGCCGCGACCGCGGATGCGAGGGTATTTTTTGCGAACATCGCTGGAGTTCTCCTGTGATTCACACGTTACAAACTGACCAAAGGGTTGAGTATTCCGGATCTCTTGGACTACTCGTGCTGGAGTTAGCGGAGGCGCCGCCCATCCGAAACGCATGCCACGCCGGCTCGCGGCTCGTCCAGGAGTCTACACCACAAATTGTTGTTGTCAACCCACATCCGTAAATTTAGCGACGCCCGACTGGACCCGCGCCAGCGGAACGCACCAAAAAAAGACTTAAAAACGAGCCTGTTAGACTGCTTTTCAAGCACATCCGTCCCTACTGTTGCAAATTGACAACGACTGACGAAAATGTCGCTCAAGCCGACTTGCATGACTTTTTCGCCACAGCAATCCGGATAGTACGAGGCGGCGCGATCGTCGTCTCCGACGGCGGCGAGGACTCGGAGCGCCTCAGAAGATATCCACATCGCCCATCGTATAATACAAAAGATCGCGCGCAATCTCAGCCGAGATCGCCGACTCCCAACGCATATTGGCCACTACGACCGGGGTTTCGGTGCCGGAGACGCCCAGAGCCGTCCGATAGCCGCCCGGCAGCCAAGCGCGAATGCCGGCCCGCCCCAGATCCGACTCCAGACGCGCCACCAGCGCACGCAAGGCGGCCCCCACAGCCGCCGACGGCAGCCAGAGGTCGACCAGACTCGGCTCGGAACCGTCCTGCGAGCAGACGCCCCAACCCGCCAGCCGCCCCAACCGGCTCAGACCATAGAGACGATAGCGATGACTGGGGTTGTCGGCATAACGCCAGCGCAGATAGGCACGATCGCGCACCAGCCCCAGACGACACTGACCGCTCAGACGCTCCCAGAGCGCATCGAGACGCGCATCCTGCCAGTCCAGCGGCGCGGCGCGCCAGAGGTTGTTCCAGCCGCGCGGCCCCGTGAGACGCGACTCCAGGGCGATCTCCAGACGCTCATAGACGCCTGAACGCTCGCCGATGAGATAGGGACGCCGGCCCGGAAAACCGTAGCGAAACGCCGTCGGCAACCGCTCGGCGATACGCGAGAGCAGATCGCGCAGCATGAGCGTGAAGAGGTTGCGGCGACCCAGCCCGCCCCGATGCTCGGGATGCACCATCACGTCGCAGACCTGGACGATCGGAATCGGTGCGCCTTCACGCCGGCCGGGCAGGGTCAGAGCGCCGGCGTGGGCGACCAGCCTTCCGGTCTCGTCGAGCGCGACGACCGAGTCGGCGCATCGGTATCCGGCACTCTTGGCGAGCGCGCAACCGGCGCCATACTTCCAGCGCCATTGCTCGGATGTCCGTTGCTCACCGAAAACGGTCGCGAAGAGCTCGCGCAGCCTGGACTCGTCGTCGGACTCGGCAGCGCGTAGTTGATATCGATCCATCCGCGAATTATCCGGCGTAAGCCCCGCGTCCGGCAAGCGCTTTATTGCGGTGCGTCCGGACGGTCACATAACATCGAGCCGATCCGGCCGGCCTCCCTGGAGGTGACGCTCCCACATACGCCGATAGAGTTCTTCGAGCCGGCGGGCGAAGCGCTCGCCGTCGAAGAAGGGCGCGCGCGTCCCGGCCTCGCTCAGGCGTGTCCGCAGTTCCCGGAGACGCGCCGGGTGGGTGGCCAGATCGAGCGCCAGCGCCTGATAGCGGTCGAGATCCGTGGCGATCAGCTCGCTCAGGCCGCAGGCGGCGAGCAGACTGGAGGCCACGCGCGCCGCGAAGGTCTCGCCCTGACAGGTCACGAGCGGCACGCCCATCCAGAGCGCGTCCGAGGCCGTGGTGTGGGCATTGACCGGCAGCGTGTCGAGCATGAGATCGGCCAGCGGCAGACGCGCCAGATGCTCGGGCTGAGGACGCTTGGGCGCGAAGATCAGCCGTTCGGCGGCGACACCGCGTCGTTCGGCCTCACGCGCCAGATTGCGCCGGATGGCCTCGGTGCGCGCATAGAGCCAGAGCACCGAGCCGGGGACGGCCTGGAGCAACCGACACCAGCGCTCGAAGACCGCGGGCGTGATCTTGTAGGGATCGTTGAAACAGGCGAAGACGAAGGCGTCCTCGGGCAGTCCGGCCTCGGTGCGCGTGGGCCGTGCGCCGACCTGACGCCGGTCGTCGACCGGGGCATAGGCGTCGGGCAGATAAGCGATGGCTTCGTCATAGGCCGCGACGGACTCGGGCGGAACCACGATCGGGTCGGCGATCAGATAGTCGATGAAGTCGCTTCCCAGACCGCCCGGAAAGCCGAGCCAGCTCGCCTGGATCGGACTCGGACGCTGGGCCAGGATCTCCAGGCGCGCATGGCGGGTGTAGCCCTTGAGGTCGACGAGGATGTCGACGCCGTCCTCGCGGATGCGTCGTGCCGCGGCGTCATGGGTCAGCTCACGGATGTCGACGAAGTGCTCGATGGCCGCGCGCAGACGCCGGCGCATGGGGCCGCCGTCGTCGTGGCCGGTCGAATAGGCGAAGATCTCGAACTGCTGGCGGTCATGACGCTCGAAGAGCGCGGCGGTGAGATAGGCGGTGGCGTGCTCCTGGAGGTCGTCGGAGAGATAGCCGATGCGCAGACGCGCCCCGGCCGGCTTGGGCGGAGCCGGCGGCAACGCCTGGGCGCGCGTCGACCAGGGTGCATATTCGGCGGCCTGCCGGCGCGCGATGCGCTGCTGATCGAGGGCCGTGAGTCCGGGGATGGCGAGCGCGGCGAATGGCCGGATCACGGCCTGATCGGATGTCCGGACCCGTTCGACCAGGGTCGCGCAACGTTCGTCGAACCGGCGCCAATCGCAGACATGCAACTGGTTGCGGATCAGCTCGGCGAGCAGTCGGGGCGGCTGGGGTTCCTCTGACTCGTGGGCGTGCGTCAGGATCTCGACGGCATCCTCGAAACGCCCCAGATCCGACAGCCAGCCGGCCAGCATCAGGGTGCGCTCGGGGTCGGTCGCCTTGGATTTGAGGGTTTCGGCGGCGAACGCCAGCGGGCCGGTCCGGTCCTCGGCCGGCTCGGTCTCGGGCCGGTCGCGTTCGAGCAGCTTGTAGGCGGCTTGCAGCAGCGAATAACCGGCGATCAGGAGTTCGGGGTCGAGCCGCAGCGACTGGAGCGCGTATTGGAAGGCGGCCTCCAACCGATTGCAGTGCAGTGCGGCATCGGCGGCATTGTTCCAGGTCTCGGCGCGCAACGGGTTCAGACACAGGGATTGCTCGATGGCCCGCTGCGCGCCCTCGGCATCGCCGAGCCGTGAGCAGGCCACGCCCAGATGGTCCCAGAGCTCGGCGCGGCCGGGGATGAGTTCGACGGCGCGCGCGAGCGACCGGCGTGCCGTCTCGAAGTCGCGCTGAGCCATGGCGGCCAGACCACGCAGATGATGTGCCTCCCCCCAGGAGGGCTGATCGGCGAGCGCGCGCTCCAGCTCGGCGAGCAGCGGCTCGAAGCGGCCGGACCGGTAGAGCCGGATCAGACGGGCGAAGGCTTCCTGGAGCCGGGCCTGCACGGCCGAGCCGGTCGGCAGGTTCAGGGGCGCATCGGGCGGTTCGGCGCCGACCCGGGCCGGTGTCGGGTGTGCCTCGGCTTCATACGCCTCGGGTGCGGGTGCCTCGATCCAGGCGCGCCAGCGTGCCAGGGTCTCGGGCGGCAGGCCCAGAGATCCGGCCTCGGCCAGCCGCTGTTCAGCCTCGGGCCGGCGTCCGGCGCGGACCAGACTGTAGATCCAGGCGCCGCGCAACACGGCTGAGTTGGGCCATTGCAGGGTCGCGCGCGCGAACAGCGGGATCGAACTCAGTCCGCAACCGGCATCGACCAGGGCCACGCCCAGGTTATAGGCGGCGAGGATGCGCTGTGGCCGCTCGCGCAGGGCGCGCGCATAATCGGCGATGGCGCGCTCCGGATCGCCCTGCAGGTGGGCGTCGAGTCCGGCGGCGAGCGGATCGGCCGGTTTCGTGGCGGCTGGAGCGGACTGTGACGACCAGGAGACCGAGTAATTGATCAAGACGATACCTGACTATGAGCTTGGCTGAACACGAATTCGTTCCCTATCGCGCCGAGCACTGTCTGGCGCACGGTCGAGTGCTGGTGCTGGCGCCGCATCCCGACGACGAGGTCTTCGGTTGCGGGGGCGCCATTATGCGACATCTGGCGGCGGGAGACCCAGTGCGGGTCATCGTCGTCACGGATGGCGCGCTGGGCGTGGGGCCGGATCAGCCTGATCCGATCCGGACACGTCGGGACGAGACCCGGCGCGCGGCGGCGGTGCTCGGCCATGTCGACCCGGTGTTCTGGGACTGGCCGGATCGGGGACTGAACTATGGCGAGCCGCTGATCGGACAGATCCTGGAGGCGATCGCCCACTGGTCGGCGGATCTGGTCTATGCGCCGTCCTGGTGGGAGATCCATCCGGATCATCTGACGCTGGCGCTGGCGAGCGCCGAGGCGGTGCGGCGCTGTGAGCGTCCGCTCCGGCTCGCCTTCTACGAGGTCGGCTCGCCGCTGTGGCCGAACCGGCTGCTCGACATCACGGATCTGGCCGAACGCAAGCGTGCGGCCATGGCCTGTTTCACGACCCAGATGGCGCAGCAGGACTACGACCGCCATGTCGCCGGACTGAACGGCTTTCGCACCTATACCCTCCCGCCCGAGATCCGCGCCGCCGAAGCCTACCGGCTCCTGAGCCGCGATGAACTGCGCGCGCCGCCCTGGGACCGGATGCGTCCCTCGCCCGAGTGTTCGCTGAAGGATCTGGTCGAGTCGCTGCGCCGGCCATGCGGCGACTTCGAGGCCCGACTCGCGGCCGGCGAGCACTCGACCTCCCGGCGGATCACGGCCCCGCTACGCCGGCTGGTCCGACGTCTGCGCCGAACCTGAACCACGCGCTCACCCGTTTACGACGGCAGCCAGCCTTCGCCGAGGATCTCGGATTCGGCCCAGGGGCAGACCTCAGGGAAATCGTCGCGACCCGTCTCATCGGCGGCCCGCGCCACCGCATCCGACCAGACATCTTCCCACCAGGCGGCATCGGCGGTCATGGCCTTCAGGCTCGGTGTCTTCTCCAGACGACGCCGCACGCCGCGTCGCTGCTCCTTGATGGTGCGCACCCAGCTATTGCCGCGCCGCTCGGGTTGAGAGTGCCACTTCAGCAGATGCATCAGCAGGATCGCCATGCGATTGGCGAGCTCGCGCTGTTCACTCTTGCCCACGTCCTCGATCTCCTCGGCGATGTGCTCCAGGTCGAGCAGGTCGAACCGTCCGGCACGGATCAAGCGCGCCTGCTCGTTCGCCCAGGCCACGATGTCGGTGTCGTAACAGGCCGTCATGCGTGAAGCCTCACGACCGGAAGATATCGCGATAGGCGGTATAGACCGCGATGGTCAGCACGGGCAAGAGCACGAGCCAGCCCAACAAGAAGGGGATCGCGCCGACGAAGAGCAGGACGAACGCGATCAGCCCGAAGACCAGGAACGGCAGGATGTTCCTCAGACAGCCCATGAAGCTGAGCTTGAAGGCCTGCATGACGGGCACGGCGTCCAGGGCCACGAGCGCCGGGGCGAAGAACATGGCCATGGCCAGCGGAATACCGAGCAGCAGCGCGATCAGGACCGGCAGCATGCCGGCGGCCATGGCCTCGAATTGCTCGGGCTTCATGGTCGGGCTTGGGGTCATCATCCCCGAACTCCCCACCATGAGGATGAAGGGCAGAGCGATCACCAAACCGATGAGCAGGGCCAGTACCAGATAGACGACACCGACGAGCGCCAGCGGACCCGGTCGCACCGAGAATCCGGCGAAGAGCCGGCCGACGCCGAACCCCTCGCCGCGATCCTGAGCCTGGGCGCCGAGCATGAGTCCGGCGGTGAACATGGGACCGAGAACGGCCGTCGCCAGTCCGCCGATCAGCGGCACCAGACTGACCACGATGATGATCAGATAGAACAGCAGCAGGGCGCCGATCCAGGCCCAGGGCGCCTGCTTGAACAGCCCCCAGGCGTCCTGGATCCAGCCCCAGCCCCGACCGGCCTCGACCGCGTTCGGCTCGCCGAGTCGATCCGAGGCGGCGTCGAGATCGATCGGTGACGACGCCCTGGAGTCCGATGCCGCCGGCTTGTCCAGCGACGGACCGGATGCACCCGACTGCGCCTCGATATCGACCTCCAGCCCCACCGAGGCCAGCGCCTCCCGATAACGCTCGGCCTTGGCGGCAGTCAAATCATGCTTGATGACCCGTCCGCTGCCGTTCATGACCAGCTCGCGCGCTTCCTGCTCGCTCATGTTGAACTTGCGTGCGAGCTGCTCCACGACCTCGTGATGACTGTGGCCCAGCGACAGCCGTCCCGAATAGACGATGCGATAGCGAGTGTCCACCTGCATACCCCCAATGTTGCGTTGTGACCGTTAGACCAGACAGCGTTTCAACCAGTCCAGCACGCCCGGCTCGGCGGCCCAGACGTCGCGCATGGCCTCGCGATACAGCCAGGCCTGATCCTCGCCGCCGAGGGTGACGCCGAGCGGATCGAGGCGCGGCTGCTTGATGCGTTTGCGCGTCAGATAGCGCGGGATGCGCGGCAGGCGGCGGATGGCGGTCTTGAGCACGGTGCGCGCCCGCTCTTCGCGTCCGAGCCGATAGAGCGCCAGCACCTCGCCATAGGCCAGGTCGGCGAGCAGGTCGTCCGGGAAGCGCCGCGCCAGGGCCAGGGCACGCTCGTCCTCACCGTCGCGCAGATAGAGGTTCATCAGCTCGGCGCGCGCGCCGTGGTTGTCCTGGGGGTTGAGACGCAGCAGGGTCTCGAGCGTGCGCCGCGCCTCCTCGGAGTGTCCTTCCTGGGCCTGCGCCAGATAGCGCCGGAACAGCAGCCGCAATGCCGGACGGTTGGCCTCGATCGACCAGGGCAGTTGTCGGCCCGAGTCCGGCGGCAACACCCGCTCCAGGATCGACCAGGCACGATCGAGCACGGGTGTCAGCAACGCATGGGCGATCCAGGGCAGCGCACTCTCGGGATGGACATAGAGCGCCGTGGCCAGATCGTCGAGCACGTCCAGACTGTCGGCCAGCTCGGGATGACCGAGCAGATGGTCCAGCCAGCCCGGTTCGGACCAGACATCGAGTTCTTCGCTCAGGGTCAGATGGATCGAGCGCGGCTTGCCGCCCGGATAGAGCCGGTGCCAGAGCGCCTCGGACGATCCGACCTCGACCGGGGCGCGCAACCCGACCGGACGGCCGGACTCGATCCAGGACTCGGGCATAGTGCCGTCGTCGGCGACGTCCGGCGTCTTGCGTGCCTCCAGCCCCTCGAAGAGTTCGAGTTGCGTGGTGCGCGTCGGCATCGCCGGTCGGGCGCGTCGGCGTCGATTGACCAGTGCATAGTCGGGCAGTGGGCGGGCCATGGCGACCGCGACCCAATCGTGCAGATCCACCAGTGCCGGGTCGAGCACGTCGGACTGGGTGTTGACCATGGCCTCCTGCGGGTCGACGATGACCTGCTCCAGGAACTCCATGAAGCTCTCGGATTCGAGACCTCGCCGCTTGAACCGATGGCGCCAGAAGCGCGCCCGCTCACGCGCCTGGGCGTCCTTGTGCTGGGCCACCAGCAGGGTGATCTCGAGCAGGGCCGTGCCCGGACTGTCCGGGTCGCTGCGAAGCGCGGCGGTGAAGGCGTCCTGGGCCAGGGCGTAGTCGCCCGCGTCGATGTGCATGGTGCCGAGCCGCTGCCAGGCCGCCGACTGGAGCGCACGACCGCCCTCCCGGCAGACGCGCTGGAGCAGTGCCAGCTTCTTGCGCCGGTGGTCGAGTCGGTCGTAGGCGTCGCAGAGCAGATCCAGCGCCGGTTCGTAACGCCCGTCGAGCGACTCCAGCGCTCCGGCGAACAGCGGTTCCAGCAGGGCCACCACCCGTCCGGGCCGGTCCTCGTCGAGCCAGCGGTCGGCGATGCGCGCCAGCAGCGGCTCGGGGACGACCCCGCTGGCCAGGGCCGCGCGCACCCCGTCCTCGGACAGCAGCTCGATGACGATGTCCCACACCAGCTCGGTCGAGAGGTGCGGCAGCTCGTCGAGATTGCCGCAGCACTGGCCATACGCAAAGCCGGAGCCGCAGAGGCAGGGATCCTCGGGCGCCGGCTGGGGCAGCGGACGCGGCCGGAAGGCATTGGACGGTTGGGGCGTGGCGTCCCAGATGAGGGTGGCGAGCATCCGGGTCAGGCGCGCGATCTCGGCGGGATCGAGGCTGGAATCCCACAACCCCAGGGTCTCGGGGATGTAGTCCTCCGCCCAGTCGATATAGTCGCGCGGGTCGGGATGCTCCAGGATGTGTCGAACGGACTCCACGATGACTCGTTCGAAACGTTCGGCATCAGCCGCATCGTGCTGGACCAGCATGACACACTCCTCCACTCAGCAGTGAGGTGGTCATTCTAAACCGCCTGCGGTCCGAGTAGGCATGTTTTGATAGGGTGCCCAAACAGGGTACGCCAGGCGTACCCTGCCGGCCTCAGGACGAGGTATGCAGGATCTCGCCCGTCTCGTCCTCGACCGTCACCCGCATCGGAATGCCCTGACGGATGCTGGCCGAGACCACGCAGAAGTCCTCGAACAGATCCTTGCAGCGGGCGAAGCGCGCCGACTGCGTGACCGCTTCGCTGACGATCAGCCGGATCTCCATGGAACCGATGCGCAGCCGCTTGCGCTCGTTGCGGACCATGATGCAGGTGGCCTCGGCGCGCAGACAATTCTCGGGCGGTTCTTCCTTGAAGACGCAGTAGAGCAGGCTGGCGCTCAGACAGTTGGCGGCGGCGGCGGCGAGCATGCGCGAGGCATTCGGCCCCTGCTGTTCGCCGAGCGGCGGCGGCTCGTCCATGAGGACGTCCGGCGCGCGCTTCCAGTCGAAGGCGACGTTGATCAGGAAGCCTTCCTGCTGCTGGAGATGGATGGTGAAACGGCCTTCCTCGGACATGAGAGGTTCCTCGACGATCGGGGTTCAGGGTTCGATGCGGCTGCCCAGGACTTCCAGGAACTTGCGCATCCATTCCGGATGGGCGGGCCAGGCCGGAGCCGTGACCAGCTTGCCGTCGACATAGGCGTTGGAGACGGTCTCGTTGACTTCGCACCAGGTGCCGCCGGCACGCTCCAGCTCGGGCCGCACGGCCGGATAGGCGGTGCACCGGCGCCCATCGAGCACGCCGGCGGCGGCCAGGATCTGCTGACCGTGACAGACCGAGGCGATCGGCTTGTCCCCGGCGGCGAAGTGACGCACGATCTCGATGACGCGCGGATTGAGGCGCAGGTATTCGGGGGCGCGCCCGCCGGGGATCACCAGGGCGTCGTACTTGGCCGGATCCACGGTGGCGAAGTCGGCATTGATGGCGAAGTTGTGACCGGGCTTCTCGCTGTAGGTCTGGTCGCCCTCGAAGTCATGGATGGCGGTGCGCACGTGCTCGCCCGGCTGCTTGCCCGGACAGACGGCGTGGACCTTGTGCCCGACCATCTGTAGCATCTGGAAGGGCACCATCGCCTCATAGTCCTCGACATAGTCCCCGACCAGCATCAGTATCTTTTTGATCGCCATGAGCGCTGTCCTCCTCCGGATCGCTGTGATTGGAAAGTTCAAACTATAGCATTGAGGATCGTCGCGACGCGCGTTCGCCGGCGATCCCGTCCAGCCTCGACACAGGAGACTTCAGCCCCATGTTCGTCACCCCGCCCTGGCCGCTCGCCCGTGCCCTGCTGTTCAAACTCGATCCGGAGCAGGCCCACAATCTCACGCTCGGACTGCTGGCGCGCTGGTCGGCGCTCTTCGACGGGCGGCTCGGCGTGATGGATATCGCGCGGCGTCCGGCGCTAGCGCGCGAGGTGATGGGTCTGCATTTTCCCAACCCCATCGGTCTGGCCGCCGGGCTGGACAAGCAGGGCGAGGCGGTGCCGGCCTGGCAGGCGCTCGGTTTCGGCTTCGTCGAGGTCGGGACCGTGACCGCCCTGCCCCAGCCGGGCAATCCGCGCCCGCGTCTGTTCCGCCTCGCAGCCGACGAGGCGCTGGTCAACCGCATGGGGTTCAACAACGGCGGCGCCGAGGCGATGGCGCGGCGGCTTGGGCGCCTGCGCGCGCGTGGACTGCCCGAGATCCCGCTCGGGGTGAATCTGGGCAAGTCCAAGGTGACACCGGCGGAGCGGGCGGCTGAGGACTATCGGCAGAGCTTCGAGCGCTTGGGCGAGCTGGCCGACTATGTGGTCGTGAACATCTCCAGCCCGAACACGCCGGGGTTGCGCGATCTGCAACGGGTCGATGAGGTCGCGCGGATTCTGGAGGCGATCCAGGGGCCGAACCAGCGCCTGAGTCGTCCGCGTCCGCTGTTGGTCAAGCTGGCCCCGGATCTGGCCGACGCCGAGGCCATCGAGTGCGCGCGTGCGGCGCTCGAAGCCGGAGCAACCGGGCTGATCTTCACCAACACCACCATTCGCTTCGAGGGTCTCAGGAGTTCGACCGAGGGAATGAGCGGCGGACTCTCGGGCCGACCGCTGCTGTCGCGCTCGACCGAGCTGCTGGGCAAGGTGCGTGCGGCGCTCGGTCCCGAGCCGGTCATCATCGGCGTCGGCGGCATCCTCGACCCCGAGGGCGCGCGCGCCAAGCTCGCGGCCGGCGCCGATCTGATCCAGGTCTATACCGGTCTCATCTATCGCGGTCCCGGATTCGTGCGCGAGCTGCTGCGCGGACTCTGAGCGCGATGTGCGGCATTGCCGGATTCATCCTGGCTCAGGGGCGGCGTCCCGAGCCTGAGCTGCTCGACCGTATGGCCGAGCGGCTCGCGCATCGCGGCCCGGACGACCGGGGCCGTTATTGCGCCGGGCCGGTCGGTCTGGTGCAGACGCGACTCTCGATCATCGGACTGGAGAGCGGTCATCAGCCGCTGCTGTCGGCGGACGGGCAGCTTGCGCTGGTCGCCAACGGCGAGGTCTACAACTACATCGAGCTGAACGCTGAGCTAAGCGCGCTCGGCCGGCCGCCGCGCACCGGCTCGGATTCTGAAACCATCCTCAATGCCTATGCCGCGTATGGACTCGACGCGCTCGACCGACTGCGCGGGATGTTTGCCTTTGCGCTCCATGATGCGCACACCGGACGTCTGATCCTCGGACGCGACCGGCTCGGCATCAAGCCGCTGTTCTATGTCCGACTGCCCGACCGCATCGCCTTCGCCTCCGAGATCAAGGCGCTGCTGGCGATCCTGCCCGAGTCGCCCCGGATTCAGCCGAGCGCGCTGCGCCGGTTCCTGCAAAACCAGTTCGCCGGCGGTGAGGAGACGCTGATCGACGGCATCCGGCGCGTCCCGCCGGGCACGGCACTGCTGATCGACGCCGATCTCAACATCCACCCGCATCGCTACTGGTCGGCGCTGAATGTGAAACCGCGCCGGATCGATTTCGACGAGGCACGCGCCCAACTCGACGCCCTGATGGACGACGCCATGCGCGAGCATCAGCGTTCGGATGTGCCCTTCGGTCTGTTCCTCTCCGGCGGACTGGATTCGGCGGTGCTGGCCGCCAAGCTCGCCGAACAGGGCGCGGGACACATCAAGAGCTATTCGATCGGCTATCGCGGCACGAGCATGGCGCATGAATTGGACGAGGCCGCGTGCGTGGCGGCGCATTTCGGCTTCGACCATCGGCCGCTCGAACTGGATCTGCCCAAGGTCTTCGGACGCCTGCCGCATACGGTCTGGTGCGCCGACGAGCTGATGCGCGATTACGCCTGTCTGCCGACCTCGATCCTGGCCGAGACGGCGGGCGCGGAGCTGAAGGTGGTGTTCTCGGGCGAAGGCGGGGATGAGGCGTTCGCCGGTTACGGGCGCTATCGCCCACCGCTCGCTGAGCGGCTGCTGAAATCGCTGCTGCATCCGGGTAGCGGCGGCTTCCGCACCCGTGGCCAGTGGGCCGGACGCTGGACACGACGCCTGATGGGACCGGCACTACGGGCGGTCGCCGACGCCGATCGTGCCCCGGTGCTAAGTGCCTGGCGCGAGACGCCCCGAAACTGGTCGGACATGCAGCGCCGCCAGTACACCGACCTGGTCACGGCCCTGCCCGACAATTTGCTGGTCAAGACCGATCGATTGCTGATGGGCTTCGGGCTGGAAGGGCGCGTGCCCTTTCTCGACCATCGGATCGTCGAGTTCGGGCTATCGCTGCCGGATGATCTCAAAGTCCGCCGACATCAGGGCAAATGGCTGGTCAGACGCTGGGCCGAGCCGAAACTGCCGCCCGGCCATCTGGAGCGGCCCAAGCGCGGCTTCCATGTCCCGGTCGGCGACTGGCTGCGTGGCGATCTGGCCGCTGAGGTCGGGCAACGGCTGGCGCGCAACACAGGCGTGCGCGACTGGTTCGAGGTCAGCGCCATCCCCGAGCTGGTCGCCGCGCGTCAGTCCGGACGCGGCGGCGGACGCGAGCTGTTCGGGCTGATGCAGTTCGCCATCTGGCACCGGCTGTTCATCGAACAGCCAGGACTCAAGCCCTCACCGGACGAAGAACCGCTCGATTGGATCTAAGCGCGATCCTGAACCAGCACCCAGGGCTTGACGACCACCGCCCAGACCTCGGCGTCGGCCTCCAGCCAGACGCGCGCCTGGTCGTCGCTGACCGGCGCCAGACGGCCCTGCTCCAGGTCGGCGGCGATGGTCCGGGCCTCATCACGCGAACAGCGCAGCGCCAGCTCGACCAGATCCAGTTCCGGCGCGACCGCGATCACCCGCCCCTGAGCGAAGAAACGTTGCAGCTCGCGCCACGGGAGACGGGCCGTCTCCTGATTGATCCTGGCCCGCTCCAGTGCGTCCGTATACTCAAGCGGCCTTGTCGCTGACATCGCCGGCATCCGTCGCGGTTTCAGGAGTCTCCGACGTCGTCGAAGCCGAAGTCGAGGCGGCCTCACCATCCTCCGCCTCGCCGGACGACTCGGTCAGCGGCTCGTGCACCAGGATCAGCCCGGCCAGCGGCGGTAGTGAGATCAGCAGCGAATGCGGACGCCCCATCCAGCTCACCGGCTCCGCCGTCACCCCGCCCTGATTGCCGACATTGCTGCCGCCGTAGAGCTCGGCATCCGAATTGACCGCCTCGCGATAGAACCCAGCCTCGGGCACGCCGATGCGATAGTTGGTACGCGGCACAGGCGTGAAGTTGAACACCGCCGCGACCAGCGTCTTGCCGGCGCGATCCTTGCGGATGTAGCTCAGGACCGACTGCGAGCTGTCGTGACAATCGATCCACTCGAACCCGGCGGCGTCGAAATCGACCTCGTGCAGCGCCGGAAGCTCGGCGTAGATCCGGTTGAGATCCGCGACCAGCTTGTGCACGCCCTGATGCGGCGGACGCTCCAGCAGCTCCCAGTCGAGCTGACCGGCGAAGTTCCATTCCTTGCCCTGAGCGAACTCACAGCCCTGGAACAGCAGCTTCTTGCCCGGATAGCTGAACATGAAGGTGTAGAGCAGCCGCAGACTGGCGAACTTCTGCCAACCGTCGCCCGGCATCTTGTCGAGCATCGACTTCTTGCCGTGCACGACCTCGTCGTGCGAGAACGGCAGCACGAAGTTCTCGGTGAAGGCGTAGAGCAGCCCGAACGTCAGCAGATCGTGATGGAAATGACGATAGATGGGGTCTTTCTGCATGTAGGACAGGGTGTCGTGCATCCAGCCCATGTTCCACTTCATGCTGAAGCCCAGCCCGCCGAGATAGGTCGGACGCGACACCGCCGGCCAGGCGGTCGATTCCTCGGCGATCATCAGCGTGCCGGGGAACTGCTCGTGCGTGACCATGTTCAGCTCGCGGATGAAATCCACGGCCTCCAGGTTCTCGTTGCCGCCGTACTTGTTCGGGATCCATTCACCGGCGTTACGCGAATAATCGAGATAGAGCATCGAGGCCACGGCATCGACGCGCAGACCGTCGATGTGGAATTCCTCCAGCCAGTAGAGCGCGCTGGCCAGCAGGAAGTTACGCACCTCGTTGCGCCCGAAGTTGAAGATCAGCGTGCCCCAGTCCTTGTGCTCGCCCAGACGCGGGTCGGCGTGCTCATAGAGCGCCGTGCCGTCGAAGCGTGCCAGTGCATAGGCATCCTTTGGGAAGTGCGCCGGCACCCAGTCGAGCAGCACGCCGATGCCTTCGCGGTGGAAGTGATCGACGAAATAGCGGAAGTCGTTCGGCGTACCGAAACGCGAGGTCGGGGCGAAATAACCGGTGCACTGATAGCCCCAGGAGGCATCGAGCGGATGCTCGGTGATCGGCATCAATTCGATATGCGTGAAGCCGAGTTCCTTGACATAGTCGGCGATCTCGTGGGCCAGCACCCGATAGTTGAGGAAGTCGCCCTCGGGATCGCGCCGCCAGGAGCCGAGATGGACCTCGTAGACCGACATCGGCGCCTGCTGCCAGTTGGTCCTGGCGCGCCGTTCCATCCAGTCGGCGTCGCCCCAGTCGAAGGCGCTCTCCACGGCGAGCAGTCCGGCGGTCTGCGGACGCTTCTGGAACGCCTGGGCATAGGGATCGATCTTGATGTGGATATGGGTGGCGCGGTCGCGGATCTCGTATTTGTAGAAACCGCCCGGCTCCAGCCCTGGGATGAACAGCTCCCAGACGCCCGAACCGCCGCGCACCCGCATCGGATTGGCGCGTCCGTCCCAGGCGTTGAAATCGCCCACCACGCTGACCCGCTCGGCATTCGGCGACCAGACGGCGAAGCGGATACCGGGCACGCCCTCGACCTCGACCGCGTGCGAGCCGAGGATGCGGTAGATGTGCCAGTGCTTGCCCTCGCCGAACAGATGCAGGTCGAGATCGCCCAGCAACGGCGGGAAGCAATAGGGATCGTATTGGACATGGGTAAGGCCGTCGGCATCCGTCCATTCGACCTGGAAGCGTTGCGGCAACTGTTCGGCCTCGCCCTCCCAGACGAAGAAATCACTGCCCTCGATACGCTCCATCGGCGCGTCGGGTTCGACCAGTCTCACCTGCTCGGCCTGGGGCAGGAAGACGCGCGCGACCGCTCGCCCGTTGTCCTCATGGCGTCCGAGAACCTCGAAGGGATCGTGGTGACGCGCCTCGACGATACGCTGCAAGGGTTCCGGGAGCTTGGGGGCAGAGCTGATCGCGTTGGCCATGTCGTTCCTGTACCTCTGGGGATTGGAATACGCGGGGATGGTATCATAAGGAGGTTCCCAATCCTTTGCAGGCCGTCGTCAAACAGGAGGAGCCATGCCCCACACCAACCCCAGGTTCATCAGCCGCCTGACCCGCAACACGCTGGCGCTCATCCTGGCCGGGGGGCGTGGCTCACGTCTCAAGCAACTGACCGCCTGGCGTTCCAAGCCGGCGGTGCCCTTCGGCGGCAAGTTCCGCATCATCGATTTCCCGCTCTCCAACTGCATCAACTCCGGCATCCGGCGTATCGGCGTGCTGACCCAGTACAAGGCCCATTCGCTGATCCTGCATATCCAGAAGGGCTGGGGCTTCCTGCGCGGCGAGTTCGGCGAGTTCGTCGAGCTGTGGCCGGCGCAGCAGCGCGTGGCCGAGACCGCCTGGTATGCCGGCACGGCGGACGCGGTGTTCCAGAATCTCGACATCATCCGCGACCATGATCCCGAATACATCCTGATCCTGGCCGGCGATCACATCTATAAGATGGACTATGGCGCCATGATCGCCCATCACGTCGAGACCGGCGCCGACATGACGGTCGGTTGTCTGGAGGTCGATGTCGAGCGGGCGCGTGAGTTCGGCGTCATGTCGGTCGACAGCGACGGCCGGGTGCGCCGCTTCGCCGAGAAGCCGGCCAATCCCGAGACCATCCCCGGACAGCCCGAACGCTGCCTGGCATCGATGGGAATCTATGTGTTCAATCGCGGTTTTCTATTCGAGCAGCTGTTCAAGGACGCGGACATGCCGGGGTCGAGCCATGACTTCGGCAAGGACATCATCCCCAACGTCATCAAACTCTATCGGGTCATGGCCTATACCTTCCGCGATCCGCGCAGCGGCGATCAGGCCTACTGGCGCGATGTGGGCACGCTGGATGCGTTCTGGGAGGCCAATCTGGAGCTGATCGGCGTCACGCCGCCGCTGAATCTCTATGACCAAAACTGGCCGATCTGGACCTATCAGGAGCAGTTGCCGCCGGCCAAGTTCGTGTTCGACGACGATGACCGGCGCGGCATGGCGGTCGACTCCATGGTCTCGGGCGGCTGCATCATCTCGGGCGCGACGGTGCGCCATTCGCTGCTGTTTTCGAACGTGCGAGTGAACTCTTACAGCCAGGTGAGTGACTCAGTGATCCTGCCGGACGTGGAGATCGGGCGAAACTGCATCGTGCGCAAGGCGATCGTCGATCGTTTTTGCCAACTGCCAGAGGGCACGCGGATCGGACTGGATCCCGAGGCCGACCGGCGTGCCGGTTTCCATGTGAGCGAGGGCGGCGTCACCCTGGTGACGCCCGAGATGCTCGGGCAGGACGCCAATCAGGTTCGCTGAGACCCTGTTCGTTTTCAGCGTTTCGTCACGGATTCCATCATGAAGATCATCTTGAACGGAGCACCCCGCGAGATCGCCGACGATATGCGCGTGTCGGAGCTCGTCGAATATCTGGAACTGCTCGGCCAGCGCTTCGCCATCGAGGTCAATGCCGAACTGGTGCCGCGTAGCCGCTTCGCCGAGCATCGGCTCGCCGTCGGCGACAGGGTCGAGATCATCCAGGCCGTCGGCGGCGGGTGAGTCGAGCGCGCCGTCGTTTCCAATACCCAATTTCCGAATCGCCACCTCTAGAGTCATTGCATGTCCACACCCGCCCCCACTTCCGATCGTCTCATCATCGCCGGCAAGGACTACGGCTCGCGCCTGCTGGTCGGCACCGGCAAATACAAGGACATGGACGAGACCGCGCAAGCCATCGCCGCCAGCGGCGCCGAGATCGTCACCATCGCCGTGCGCCGCACCAACATCGGCCAGAACAGCGACGAGCCGAACATCCTCGACGTGTTGCCGCCGGATCGTTACACCATCCTGCCCAACACGGCCGGCTGCTATGACGTCGACACGGCCGTGCGCACCTGTCGGCTGGCGCGCGAGCTGCTCGACGGTCACAACCTGGTCAAGCTCGAAGTGCTCGGCGACGAGAAGACGCTGTTCCCCGATGTCATGGCCACGCTCAAGGCCGCCGAGATCCTGGTCAAGGACGGCTTCGAGGTCATGGTCTATACCAATGACGATCCCATCGTCGCGCGCGAGCTGGAGGCGGTCGGCTGCGTGGCTGTGATGCCGCTGGCGGCGCCGATCGGCTCGGGGCTGGGCATTCGCAATCCGCTCAACATCCGCACCATCGTCGAGAATGCCAAGGTGCCGATTCTGGTCGATGCCGGTGTGGGCACGGCTTCGGATGCGGCGGTCGCGATGGAGCTGGGCTGTGACGGCGTGCTGATGAACACCGCGATCGCTGCCGCCAAGAATCCGGTGCTCATGGCGAGCGCCATGCGCAAAGCGATCGAGGCCGGGCGCGAGGCGTTCCTGGCGGGGCGGATGCCGGCCAAGCGTTTTGCCTCGGCGTCTTCGCCGATCGAAGGGTTGTTCTTTTGAGCCGGACGGCGATGGAGGATGTCACCGACGGACACCCGCGCCGCGCCATCCGTAGCTTCGTGCTGCGCGAAGGGCGTCTGACGGCGGCCCAGGAGCGCGCATTCAGTGAACTCTGGCCGCGCTTCGGCCTGGACTGGACGCCGGGCGCGCCGCTCGATCTCGCGGCGCTGTTCGGCAACGACCGGCCGGTGGTGCTTGAGATCGGCTTCGGCAACGGCGAATCGCTGGCCGAGATGGCCGAGCGCGATCCGGAGCGCAACTGGCTCGGGATCGAGGTCCATCGTCCGGGTGTCGGTCATCTGCTGCTGGAGATCGAGCGGCGGGGTCTGACCAATCTGCGCGTGATGCGTCACGACGCCGTCGAGGTACTGCGCGAAGGGATCGAACCGGGCGCGCTGGAGGCCGTGCAACTGTTCTTCCCCGATCCCTGGCCGAAGAAGCGTCATCACAAGCGGCGGATTCTGAGTCCGGAGCTGGTCGGGTTGCTGGCGCGCGTCATTCGTCCTGGCGGGATCTTCCATGCCGCGACCGACTGGGCGCACTATGCCGAGCAGATGCTCGAGGTGCTCGACGGCGCGGCGGATCTGTTCGAGAACACCGCCGGAACCGGTGCCTATGCGCCCCGCCCGGCTTTCCGGCCGCTGACCAAGTTCGAGCAGCGCGGCGAACGGCTCGGGCATCCGGTCGCCGATCTCATCTACCGGCGGCGCTGAGGCGGCATCCACATGGCTAGCCTGCGACTCGACGGACTCTCGCATCGCACGCTGGCGCCCGTGGATCTCGCACTCGCGGCCGGCGAGCGGGTGTTCGTCTCCGGCCCGTCCGGGTCGGGCAAGAGCCTGCTGCTGCGCGCCATCGCCGATCTCGACCCGCATCAGGGCGAGGTCTGGCTCGACAACGAGCCGCGCTCGCGGATGGCCCCGCCCGTCTGGCGACGGCGGGTCGGGCTGCTGCCGGCCGAGTCGTTCTGGTGGGCCGAGACGGTCGGGGCGCATCTGCCCGCGATCCAGGCATCGGACCCGGATTTCGAACGCTTGAGCGGCCGGCTGGCCGGACTGGGTTTCGAGCCGGATGTGCTCGACTGGTCGGTCACGCGGCTGTCGACCGGCGAGCGCCAGCGTCTGGCGTTGGTTCGGCTGCTGGCGCAAGGCCCGGCGGCACTGCTGCTCGACGAGGCGACCGCCAACCTCGATCCAGCCAACCGCGATCGGGTCGAGACCCTGGTCGAAACCTATCGCGGCGAACAAAAGGCGTCCGTGCTCTGGGTCAGCCATGATCCCGAGCAGCGCGCACGCCTTGGCGGTCGTGCTTTCGTCATCCGCGATGGACGCTTGGAGCCTGAGACCTGATGGACGCGAACGCCCCCGCCAACCCAACCATCGGCCTGATCGAACTCTCACCCTGGGATCTGTCGCTGGCCTCGCTGCTGGTGCTGTTGTTGGCGGCCCTGTCCTGGCGACTTCGGCTCGGCGTCGAACGGCGCGTGCTGATCGCCGCCGCGCGCAGTGCGGTACAGCTCACCCTGGTCGGTCTGGTGCTCAAGCTGCTGTTCGCCCAGACCAGTCTGCCGCTGATCGGACTCATGGCCCTGGTCATGCTCTCGGTCGCCGGTTTCGAGGTCATGCAGCGCCAGACGCGCCGCTTCGGCGGTCCCTGGGGCTACGGCATCGGCGCCGTGTCGATGTTTCTGTCCTCGTTCAGCGTCACCCTGCTGGCGCTCAGGGTCGTCATCGGGGTCGAACCCTGGTATCAGCCGCAATATCTCATCCCGTTGCTCGGGATGCTGCTCGGCAACACCATGAGCGGCGTGGCCATCGCGCTCGACAACCTCACCCGCCATGCCTGGGAGTCGCGCGGCCAGATCGAAGCGCGCCTGCTGGCCGGTCAGGATTGGGAGCAGGCCATCGAACACATCCGGCGCGAGGCCCTGCGCTCGGGACTCATCCCCATCATCAATGCCATGGGCACGGCGGGACTGGTCAGTCTGCCGGGCATGATGACCGGCCAGATCCTCGCCGGCAGTCCGCCGATGGACGCGGCCAAGTACCAGCTGCTCATCATGTTTCTGATCGCCGCCGGCACCGGACTCGGCGCGATGGTCGCCGTCTGGATGGGCTCGCGGCGCCTGTTCGACGAGCGCCGGCGACTGCGGCTCGATCGACTGAAACCGGCTTGATCAGCACGCGCTTTAATTGAGTGTTTTAATGCATTAAATGCAAGCCCCGGCATTCTCTTGGATCTCAACTTCAGCTAACGTGACGGTTATGTTGCGCTGCATCATGGGCCAGATCGGCCCAATCGCGGCGATCGGCGTCCGCACCGCCGTTGGAGACCAAGAACCATGTCCGCTTCGACCCATTACGACGTCCTGATCGTCGGCGCCGGTGTCACCGGCACCGCCCTGCTCTATGAACTGGCCAAGTTCACGGATCTCAACCGGCTGTGTCTGATCGAGAAATACGACAGCGTCGCCCGCGTCAACTCGCACGCCCACAGCAACAGCCAAACCATCCACTGCGGCGACATCGAGACCAACTACACGCTCGACAAGGCCCGTGTCGTCAAGCGCACGGCCTATATGGTCATCAACTACGCCACCAAGCTCCAGGCGCGCGATCGCGACCGTATCCTCTTCCGCATGCCCAAGATGCTGCTCGCCGTCGGCAAGGATGAATGCGATCTGGTGCGCAAGCGCTATGAGAGCTTCAAGGAACTCTTCCCCCGGATGCAGCTCCTGGAGCGCCAGGACATCGCCGACCTGGAGCCGAACGTCGCCCTGGTCGACGGCGCTTGGCGCAAAGAGGAGATCGTCGCCACCGGGACCCCGGACGAGTATTGCGCAGTCGATTTCCAGGCGTTGGCCGAGTCCTTCTCGCGCGAATGCGTGCGCATCGAACGCAGTTCCAGCAAGCAGATCAGCCAGCTCTTCTCGACCAAGGTCGACCGCATCCGCCGCGTCGACGACGGCTATCTGGTGGAGACCAGTCGCGGCCCGCTCCAGGCGCGCGCCGTAGTGGTCTGTGCCGGCGGGCACTCGCTGCTGATGGCCCAGGAGATGGGACTCGGGCTGGAATATTCCTGTCTGCCCGTGGCCGGCTCCTTCTATTTCGCTCCCGAGGCGCTCAACGGCAAGGTCTACACGGTTCAGAACCCCAACCTGCCCTTCGCCGCCGTGCATGGCGACCACGACGTCAAAGAGCGCGGCAAGACCCGCTTCGGACCGACCGCGCTCATGCTGCCGATGCTCGAACGGCGCAATCCGGAATCGATCCGCGAGTTCTTCAAGGTGCTGCGCTTCGACCGCCAGGTGGCGGGTGTGGTCTGGGATCAATTCAAGGTCCGTGACATCCGTCACTACATCCTGCGCAACTTCCTCTACGAGGTGCCGCATCTCAACCGACGTCTGTTCGTCAAGGAGATCCGCAAGATCGTGCCCTCGATGACGGTCGAGGACATCCACTATGCCGAGGGCTTCGGCGGCATCCGGCCGCAACTGATCGACAAGGCCGCGCGCAAGCTGCGCATGGGCGAGGCCAAGATCAGCGATGGCCATGGCATCATCTTCAACATGACCCCATCGCCGGGCGGCACCAGTTGTCTGGGCAGCGGCGAGAATGACATGCGCACCCTCGCCCGCCATCTGGGTGCGCGCATCGACGAAGCGGCCTTCGAGCGCGAGCTGCTGATGGGACACGAGGACACGCGCGCGCCCGCGTCGATCCTGACCGAGGACGCGGCCTGAAGCCGCCGACCGAAGCAGGCCGGCATCCGACCGGCCCCATCGATCTTCACGCCTTCAATCCTTTCAATTGGGTTTGAAGACCCCGGCTCGACTTGGCGTACCGGCTTCCGGTGGGTATCTTGCACGGTGGCCCGTGGGGCCGTCCTTCGAGGACGCACCAGGGCCGTCGACGCACAGTCCCACGCGCGCGGCTTGTTCACCGCCGCGTAGGAACCGCCCACTGCTCCCACGAGAGGCCCGCTTCATGCCCCCCGTTCAACGTCTACTCATCGGACTCTTCGCCTTACTTGTTCCGACCCTGGCCCTGGCCAGCGGTGAGACCGCCGTCCTCCAGGCCATCGACCTGACCGACCACACCGTCGGTTATCTCGCGCTCCTGATCTTCGGCATCGCCTACGCCCTGGTCATGGCCGAGGAATTCCTACACCTGCGCAAATCCAAGCCGGTCATCATCGCCGCCGGCCTCATCTGGTGCTTGATCGCCTACGTCTACATCCAGCAGGGCCAGCCGCACGCGGCCGGCGAGGCGGTGCGCCACAACCTGCTCGAATACGCCGAGCTGATGCTGTTCCTGCTGGTCGCCATGACCTACATCAACGCCTTGGAGGAGCGGCGGGTCTTCGATGCACTGCGTGCCTGGCTCATCAACAAGGGCTTCGGCTTGCGCACGCTGTTCTGGATGACCGGCACCCTGGCCTTCTTCATCTCGCCGGTCGCCGACAACCTGACCACGGCGCTCCTGATGTGCGCGGTGGTGATGGCCGTCGGCGGCGACAACCGCACCTTCGTTACCCTGTCCTGCATCAACATCGTGGTCGCGGCCAATGCCGGCGGCGCCTTCAGCCCCTTCGGCGACATCACGACGCTCATGGTCTGGCAGAAGGGCGTGCTCGATTTCTTCACCTTCTTCAAGCTCTTCGTACCCTCGCTGGTCAACTATCTGGTGCCGGCGATCCTCATGTCCTTCGCCGTGCCCAACATCAAGCCCGAGGCCCAGGACGCCAGCGCACACATGAAGCGCGGCGCACGCCGGATCATCGTGCTCTTCGTTCTGACCATCGCCACGGCGGTGAGCTTCCACAACTTCCTGCATCTGCCGCCTGTGATCGGTATGCTCACCGGGTTGGGTTATTTACAGGTCTTCGGCTTTTTCCTGCGCAAGACGCATCAGAGTTGGCACCAGCGCAACAGGGATCGCGCCGCACTGGTCGGCGACATGACGCCATTCGATGTGTTCAACAAGGTCGCGCGCGCCGAATGGGATACGCTGCTGTTCTTCTATGGCGTGGTGCTCTGCGTCGGCGGACTGGGTCAGATCGGTTACCTCTCGCTGGCCTCGGAGCTGATGTATGAGCAATGGGGACCGACGCTGGCCAATGTCGCGATCGGCGGCCTCTCGGCCATCGTCGACAACATCCCGGTCATGTTCGCAGTGCTGACCATGATGCCGGAGATGAGCGAAACCCAGTGGTTGCTGGTGACGCTGATGGCGGGTGTCGGTGGTTCGCTGCTGTCGATCGGCTCGGCGGCGGGTGTGGCGCTGATGGGACAGGCGCGCGGTACCTATACCTTCTTCGCGCATCTGGAATGGACGCCGGCGATCGCGCTGGGCTTCCTGGCGAGTATCGCCGTTCACTTCTGGATCAACGGTTGAGGTGACGGACCGTTAAGCCGCCGGATCGCAAGCGGGCATGGACAAATGCTCCGCTTGCGATTATAATTCCTCGCTTATCGCCGGCCACGTCCGTTGGTCGGCACTGCCCGGAGAGGTGCCAGAGCGGCCGAATGGGCCTGACTCGAAATCAGGTGTACGCGCGAGCGTACCGTGGGTTCGAATCCCACCCTCTCCGCCATATATTTTCGCAAGTCGCTGATAGGCAAGGGAAAGCAAGGCGCCGAATGGATTCCGCCCCCCTTCTCGAAGCTGTTTGGCCTTCCGCCACGGCCGACGGTTGATTCCGTCATTCTAACGGCCCCTGATCCCGCTCGACCTTTCAGGGCCGCAATGCCTCGGGATGCCGCGCAGCGACCCGCAGTAGCGCCAATGCCGGGCCGCGCGGATGGCGGCGGCCTTGCTCCCAGCCTTCGAGGGTGCGGCGACTGACACCCAACAGGGCGGCGAACGCTTCCTGGGTCAGCCCCATACGTTCGCGGATCGCGCGGGCGTCCGGCGTGGAGACCTCGAAGGTCCGCAAAGCCACCTCTCCGCGCTGATGGGCTTTGATCTCTCGCAGACCGTCCAGGATCTCGCGTCCGATGTCACGTTGACTCATCACTGATTTCCTCCGCGATTGCCCGCAGGATGTGGGGCGGGATGTTCGTCTGTTCGTTCTTGGCGTAGAGGGTCAGCATCCAGACCTGCCCTGCTCGGTTGCGCCAGTAGTAGATGATCCGCAGACCTGTTTTTTGCTCCACGCTTACCCCGGCCGCTCCCACGCCAGCGCAGTTTGCGCACACCTCCACTTCCAGGTATCAGGTCGCCGGCCTCCGGGTGCAGGATCAGGGTCGCTTGCAGGGCGGCGTACTCATCATCACTGAGATGCTGAGAGACGAGCCGGGTGAAGAGGGATGTTTCGATGAAGACCATAACCGGATGATACGCCAAAGGCGGAGTGTGCGGACATCACATCCGGGCTTGGGGTGTCGCCAAGCCCGCGTGCTCGACGGCTTTGGCATGAGTCGCTCACCCATTCCGCCATGTAGCCAAGGTCTCTAAGGCCATCCGCGTCATGGCCTCAGCACGCTCCGGGCTGTCGGCCTCAGCATAGGCGCGCAGTTCGGGCGCATTGCCGGACGGGCGCAGATGCAGGATCTCGCCGCTCTCGAAGGTGATGCGCAGTCCGTCGGTGTCGTCGAGCGTGGCGACCGGGCCGAAGGCATCGCCGAACTCGGCTTCGATGGCCGCTTTGTCGGCTTCCCGCTTCCCCGTATTCAGGGCGGCGAGCCGTACCCGGCTGAGTTCGGTCGGAAAATCCTTGATCCGATCGCTGTGGGTGAAGCGTGGCGGCAGGTCGGCGGCCAGGGCCGAGACCGGCTGGCCGCGTTCCACGGCGTCGAGCAGGATGGTGACAACGACCACCAGCGCATCGCGTGTCGGTAGATTCGGCAGGAAGCGTCCTTCCAGCTGCGGCCCCTCGGTTCGGCAGAGATCGGTGGCGAGCAGGAAGCCGCCATTGGCCTCATAGCCGGCGACCGACTCCAGGCCGGCGTCCATCAGACGCTGCATCCCCTCGATGACGAAGGGCGAGCCGATGCGGGTACGTAAAACCCGCTCGAAGGCCCCACAGCGTTCGACCACCGTGTTGCTGCTGACCGGCGTGGCCAGTGCCTTGATGCCGAGCCGGCGCGCGCAGAGCACGCCGGCCACATCGCCGCGCAGCCACTGACCGTGCTCGTCGGCGATCAGCGGACGGTCGCCGTCACCATCGGCTGAGACCAAGGCATCAAAGCGACCGCTCGCCGCCCACTCGCGCGCGAGTGCCTGATCCTCTGGGCGCACCGCCTCGGTGTCGACCGGGACGAAGACCTCGGAGCAACCGAGCCGCGTGACTTTGGCACCGAGTCGGGAAAGTACGGCGACATAGGGTTCGCGCGCGACACTGGAGTGTTCGTAGACCCCGACCCGAAGGCCCTTGAGACAGTCACGCGGGAAGAAGTCCAGATAGCGCTCGATGTACAGCTTCAGGGCTTCGGGCCGGCGCTCCGGTAGTGCATCGGACTGATCGGCGACGAAGAAACCGGCGGCATCGAACAAACCTTCGGGCCGTGCGATCGTCTGAGCGCGGATGCCCTCTTCATCGTGCTTGAGGATTTCGCCATTGGGCAGGTTGAACTTGATGCCGTTGCGATCGTCCGGGATGTGGCTGCCCGTGACCATGAGGGTCGGGATCGACCGCCCGAAGCCATAGGCCGCCACCGCCGGGCTGGGGATGAAGCCCAGATCGATCGGCTGCCCTCCTTTGTCGCGCACGGCGCGTGCGCAGGCCGTCATGATGCGCGGGGTGCTGGGGCGCAGATCGCCGCCGATACCGACCTCCGAGCCGGGCGACCATTCCGAGATCTGCTCCAGATAACTCAGGAAACCGAGCGTATAGGCATAGCAGACCCAGTCGGTCATCCGGTCGGCCAGACCACGCGCGCCGCTGGTGCCGAATCCGACCCCACTCTCGGCCATCAAGTCGCCAATGTGCATTCTGAACTCCTCTGGTTTCCAGGCGTGTGTGATCAGTTTGCCGGCTCGGCCGCCGGCTTGTCCGTTGCCGGTGTCGACTCAGCCGAATCGGGCGCCGCCTCGTCCGTGCTCGGCGCGACAGGCTCGGGCGTTTCCGCCGGTGCTTCAGTCGCGGGCTTGGCCGTTGCCGGCGCTTCGGTCGCGGGTTCGCCCGACTCGGCCACGGGCGCCGCCGGTTCGACTGCCGGCGTCTCTGCGGCCTGCTGCAGCATCAAGCGCTCGATCCGGGCGGCCAGATAGCCTTCGCGCCAGGCCAGGATCAGTCCGGCGAGCAGGGCGAGGAGCACCAGATAGGTCTTCCAGGGACGTTTCTTCTCAGCGAAGGGATCGCGCAACGAACGCGCCGCCCCCTTGGGCAACTGCGCCGTACTGGTGAGCATAGCGCCGAACGGGATACTGATCTTGGCCTGGGCATTGACCGCCCAGCCGTTGGCATCCAGTAGCGGAGCCAGATTGCGCTGACGCAGCTTGAGATGCGCCAGCAGCATCGACGGCCCCGAGATCGCCAGCATCAGCCCGAGCAGCGCCAGCGGGATCTGCCACCAGCTCAAGGACAGCAGCCCCGTCATGACCGAGGCCAGCGCCGTGCCGATGGCGCCGACCGCCAGACCGATGGCGGCGAAGATACCGGCAAACTTGGCGATGTCGAACGGAGCCGGAGCCGGACCACCGGCCGAAGGTTCCTGGGCCTTGGTCGCCAGTGTCGTCACGCCCTGCTCGGCGCCGGTGTCGACGGCCTTGTCGCGCGCGCCGGCGAACTTCTCGATCTGCTGCGAGATCATCCGCCCCAGCCGCTTGTAGGGCGACCAGAACGCCTGCCCGGCACTGATCGGATGCTCGACGATCTTGACGATGGTGGCGTCCCAGTCGTCGCCGTTGCGGTCGTAGAAGACGCCGTTGCGCCCAACCATGAGATTGTCGCCGTCACCGGCCGTGAAAGCCGCCGCGATGGTCAGGGTCTCGGTGCCGCCGCGCCGTCGGCAGTCGCAGTAGGCCAGATAGATCTGACTGAGATTGGCCAGGGCCGCATGTTTGGCCGGGTCGTCGACACGCACGCAGAGGTCGCACGCGCGCCCGTCCAGATAGAGGGTGCCGGCCTGGAAGACCGCCTTGCGTCCCGGCGTGTAGAAGTCGCGCAGTGAGACGAAGTTCTGGAGCAGCGGCTCCAGGTGTTGGTAGTAGTGCACCAGCCGGTCGACCGACTCGATGGCGTCCGACACCCCGGCCAGTTCCAGATCCTGCTCGATCAGGTCGGCGATCGCGGCCTGGAACGGTCCCTCGACCAGTGCCCGGAGGCGGGTCGCGCCCAGCGGGGCGACCAGGGCGCCGCGCCGGTGCGAACGCCAGACCGAGTGGGCCTCGAAGCGCTTGCTCAGATCCAGCCATTGCGTCTCGCTCAGACTGTCGATGTCGCCGAGCAGCGGCGCCACCACCCGCGTGCGGAAGGCGTCCAGATCTCGCGCCCAGCGCGGATTGACCATCTGACGCAGCGGCAGCGCACGCCCCGGCTCGACCCGCGCCAGCGGAAAACCCGCCAGATCCTCGGTCTCCAGCGACAGGGTGCGGCCGGCCAGGGCGGCATAGTCGCTCTCGGCCGGATTGAGCAGCTCGGCGGCGCGCTGGTCGTAGTCGGCCAGCCGGGCGCGGGTGAAATAGTCGTCGATCTTGGTCTTGACCGACTCGAAGAGTTCGGCGGCCGACTCTGTGTCCTCGCCGAGCGGCAGGATGTTGGCCGCGTCGGCCTCGGCTTGTGCCCACCATTCGAGATACTCGCGCGCCTCGGCGAAGAAGCGGTCGCAGAGCGCCTGATCGATGCCGTCCTCGCCGCTGCGATCGGGCAGCGAGCCGACACAGCGCATGATGTCGCTGATCGCCTGGGCGACCGACTCGTCGCGGGCCGCGCTCGGCTGCACCACGCCATCGCCGTTGAAGCGCGATCCGGCGAAGATCTGGGTCGTATTAGCCGTCTCCGCCGCCGTGATGACGGTCGACTCGGTGCGCCCCAGGTTGTCGAGGATGCGCCAGGCCGAGGCCATGATCAGGCGCCCTTCCTCGGTGCTGTCGTCGATGGCGTCCAGCGGCAGACCGGCCCCGTGCTTGAACAGATCGCCCGGATCCTTGAGCCGGCGGCAGGTCCAGTGCACGGCCTCCTTGATCTCGTCGATGCGGATGCGTCCGTCGCCGTCGGTATCCAGCAGGGCCAGGGTGTGGCTGTCGAACTCCAGTCCCGAGGTCGGGCAGCTCAGGGCGGCCCAGAGCTTGGGGTCGAGTTCGGGCAGATGACGGATGTCCTCGCCCGAGTCGATCATGACCTGATCGAAACCGCCGAGTCGATTGAAGCGCCAGCGATGCGCCGGCCGGTGCGTGTCCGCAGACATGATCGTGTGTCCCCTTGATGG
This sequence comes from Allochromatium tepidum, assembly GCF_018409545.1. GTDB lineage: Bacteria > Pseudomonadota > Gammaproteobacteria > Chromatiales > Chromatiaceae > Thermochromatium > Thermochromatium tepidum_A. The sequence continues at coordinate 2,639,430 of NZ_AP024563.1, forward strand.
ATGGCGGCCTCAGTCGGCGGTTCGGCCGGATTCTTCTACGTCCTGGGATGGCCGTGGTCCGCAAGGTCGAGGCTCGGATCGGATTGTCGGTCCATTGGAGTGGGTCGAGCAAGGGCAAGGGCCAATGCCGGGGCGGTTCAGTTGTCGGCGCAGAAGATGTAGAAAGCGATGACACCAGTCGAGGTAGGGCTGTTCGGTACGGGTCGAAGGCTTTTTAGATTATCTCCAAACCGATTAACGCTAACGGTATCCATAATACCCATCCTCGGTTGTACGGAAATGCCGCTAAGTCGCGGCGTTATGTTGAACGGCCGATTGGAGTAAATCGAGCAAGGGTGCCGCCTTGTGATAGGTCTCGCGATACTCGGACTCGGGGTCGGAGTCGATGACGATGCCGCCGCCGGACCAGAAGCGGACGAGGCCCTCAGCGTAAACCAGGGTACGAATGACGATATTGGTATCCATCGCCCCATCGAAGCCCAAATAGCCGATGGCCCCGCAATAGACACCGCGCCTGTTGGGTTCCAGTTCCTCGATGATCTCCATCGCGCGGCGCTTGGGCGCGCCCGTGATCGAACCGCCGGGGAAGGCCGCGCGCAGCAGATCGAGCGCCGTGCGTCCGGCGGCCAGCCGCCCCGTGACCGTGCTGACCAGATGATGCACGCGGGTGAAACGCTCGATCTCGAACAGCGCCGGCACCCGAACGCTCCCGGTCGCACACACCCGCCCCAGATCATTCCTCAGCAGATCGACGATCATCACATTCTCGGCGCGATCCTTGGCACTCAGACGCAGCGACTCGGCCAGATGCGCATCCTCAACCGGATCGGTCGAGCGCGGGCGCGTGCCCTTGATCGGCCGGGTCTCGACCCATCCGTCCCTGACCTGGAGAAAGCGCTCAGGCGAAGAGCACAGGATCCGGACATCCGGCATGCTCAGATAGGCGCTGAAGGGTGCGGCGTTGAGCGCCCGCAGTCGCTGATAGGCCGTCCAGGGATCGCCCGTGGCCGGAGCGGCGAAGCGCTGGGCGAGATTGACCTGATAGCAGTCGCCGGCGATCAGATAGTCCCGAATCCTTGCCAACGCCTGAAGATAGCCCATGTGCGTCAGATTGGATTCGACCGGGCCGAGCGTCCGGAACGGCTCGCGAACCCGGCGCGCGCCCGGCGCCGACAGCCGCGCCGCCCAGGTATCGAGCCGACGCGCATCCCAGCCGACCAGACAGGCGCGCCGTTCGACGTGATCCAGGATCAAGGCCCAGTCATAGACCCCCACAGCCAGCTCGGGGAGGCGTTCGGCATCGAGTGCGAGATTCGGCAGCGGCACGAAACGGCGCGCCAGATCATAGCCGAAATAGCCGATCGCCCCGCCGACGAAGGGCAATCCGGGGACGGTCTCACGCTTCGGCCCCAGGAGTTCGCCCAACAGATCGAGCGGATCGGCGTGCGAGCGCCCCGTCGAATCACCGGCATACCACGTACTTTCGGCACCGCGCGTGACCAGTGTCGCGACCGGATCGGCCGTGAGGATGTCGAAACGCCCCTGATCGCTGAACGGACGCCCACTATCGAGCCACACCGGCCGGGGATGGTCGAGCAGCCGTTCCATGTAGGGGCCGGCATCGGGTCGATAATCGAAATCGCGAATCAGAGGGGTCATCGAGCGGAGGGATCGTATGAACGGGATGTCGCCGACTGTGCGCGCCTCGCATCCGCCGAGGCTTGTCGGTTCGGGCGGTCCATCGTAGCATGATCGCCCATCGGTCTCGGCCCGCCGGATGGCTTGATAGCTGACGATCACTGGTCAGGCGCATCGATTCCTTCCCCGACCCATCTCGCACAGGACTCGTCCATGACACACTCGCCCCTGCAATCGAGGATCTCATGGCTGCTCTGGTCGCTTGCGAGCCTGACCCTGGTCGCGCCGGTGCTCGTCTGGCTCGCTCCCGCACTCATTCCCTGGACGGCCTTGATCCTGGTGCCGGCCATCGGCCTCGCCGGTTGGGGCCAGCGAACGCTGGGGCGCAGTCTCGCGCCCCTGCCGCGTCTGACCCAGGTCATCGAACAGGCCGGTCGCGGCCGGTTCGTAAAACGCATCACCCATCTCGAGTGCGAGGACGAGATCGCCCGCCTCTGCTGGGGCGTCAACGACCTCCTGGATCGTCTGGAGGTCTATTTCCAGACCCCGACCGGCGGGAGCGCCGCCGGCCTCGAAACCCTCAGACAACAGCTCGACCGCGACTGGTCGGGCGACTTCGAACAGGCACTGCAAAAATGCGAGCGACTGCGCGCCGAATGTGCCGAACGCGAGCGCACGCATGGGCGCTACCGGCTGCTCGAACGCACTCAGGCGCTCAACAGTACCAACCTGCTGTCCAACCTCGCCTCCAGCCAGCAGGATCTGGCGAGCGTCAACCAGGAGATGCAGTCGGTGCTCGACATGGCCACCGCCACCGCGCGCGAGGCCGAGGACGGCCAGGCCACCGTCGGTCAGGTCGTGACCTATCTGCAGGCGATCGCCGAGCGCATCAACCATGTCGCCGATGCCGTGGCACGACTCAACGCGCGCAGCCAGGAGGTCACGGACGCCGTGCAGCTCATCACGACGATCGCCAACCAGACCAATCTGCTCGCGCTCAACGCCGCCATCGAGGCCGCGCGCGCCGGTGAGGCCGGACGCGGCTTCGCCGTGGTGGCCGACGAGGTGCGCAAGCTCGCCGAGAGCAGCCGGCGCGCCTCCGAGTCCATCGGACTGGTCATGAGCGAGCTACGCGGCGAGAGCGAACGGATGCTCGAAGACTCGGACGCCATGCGCGAAATGGCCGGCCAGTCGAGCGCGGTCATCGGCGAGATGGAGGATCGCTTCGCCCGGTTCGCCGGCTCGGCGCGCGAAACCCAGTCGCGCGCCCGACATGCCCGCGACATGGGCTTCGGCACCCTGGTGAAGGTCGATCACATGATCTACAAGCAGCGCGCCTACATGGCCATCCTCACCGATGGACGCGAGCGCGAGCATGTCGAGGCCATCCGCGTCGATCACCGGAGCTGCCGTCTCGGTCGCTGGTACGCGACGAGCGGGCAGGAACTCTTCGGCGAGACGCGCGCCTACGCCGGCCTGGACAAGCCACATGCGCGCGTACACGAGAGCGTGCATCGGCTGCTGTCGTTGCTGGGCGGCGGCTGGGAGGATCGCCCCGAACTCCAGGAGACCATCCTCCAGGCCATGCGCGCGGCCGAGGAGGCGAGCCTCCAGGTCATGCGCGAGGTCGACCGGATGCTGGCCGAGAAGCACGGGGCCTGAGTGCCCTCGGAACGTCAGACGCTTCAGTGCGGTGCGCGATCGTCGAGATTGGCCGGACAGAGCACCTCGCGCATGATGCCGATGAGATCGAGCAGCTGCGCGTTGCGGATGCGGTAATAGATCCGGTTGGCCTCCTTGCGCGCGACCACGATGTTCTTGTTCCTGAGCTGTTCGAGATGCTGCGAGATGTTGCTCTGCGAGGTGCCGGTGCGCTCGACGATCTCGCCGACCGACAGCTCGCTCTTGCCGAGCGAACAGAGGATCTTCCAGCGTAGCGGATGGGCCATCGCCTTGAGGGCGTTGGCGGTCAGGGTGGTGTCTTCGTCCTCTTCGGGGACTTCGGGTGTGCTCGAATCGTTCATCCTTCACTCCTTTACTTCAATCGGTCTCGATGCGGGTGTAACCCGTCATGTCCTTGGCGATACAGATGATATCGCTGATCCGGCCCTCGGCGTCCTTCACCGCCGTGCGCGAGAACAGGATCGGCACCCGCCGCCCGTCGCGGGCGATGAAACGCGCCTCGATCTTGCTCAGCGCCCCGGTGCGGATCAGCGCCTCAAGCCAGGTGCCCATGAAGGCGCCGGCCTGCTCGTCGCCCTCCTCCTCGAACACGTCACCGATCGCCAGACCGAGCAGCTCCGCCTCGCTGTACCCCAGCAGACGCCGCGCGGCCGGATTGGTCAGCTTGATGCGTCCGTCCGGCTCCAGCACCAGCAGCGCCTCGCCCATGTGGTTGAGGATGTTCTCCAGATACTGCCGCGCCTCGGCCAGCTCGCGCGTGCGCTCGGCGACCTTGAGTTCCAGGGTGCGGTTGAGTTCGCGCTCCTTCTCGATCAGCCGGAAATAGGTGCTGATCTTGTTGATGAGTTGGGCGTCCTCGATCGGCTTGAGCAGATAGTCCGCCGCGCCGACGGCGAAACCCCGGCGCTGGAACTCCTCGGACTTGAAGGCGGCGGTCAGGAAGATGATCGGGATGTCGCGCGTGCGCTTGCGCAGCTTCAGGAGCGAGGCGGTCTGGAAACCATCCATCTCGGGCATCTGCACATCGAGGATGATCAGATCGATGTCCGGATGCGCATGGGTCAGATCGATCGCCTCCTGACCCGAACCGGCCTCCAGCACACTGACGTCGAGATGGCTCTCGATGAGCGTGCGCAGGGTGAAGAGGTTGTGGGCGTGATCGTCGACGATCAGGAGTTTGAAGTCGGCGTAGCGCGTCATGTCCTCTCCGTTGCCTGACGACGGGCGGATGCCCGGCCGTGTTCATCGCTCAGCGGCTCTAGGGGTTCGGACGCCGCTCGCCCCAGCACCTGCACCAGCAGCGCCGTGAGCGCCTCGGATTCGACCGGCTTGTCCAAGCGGGCGACGGCGCCGCCGACGAGACAGTCATCGAGTCGCGGGTCGGACTCCGGCGTCCCCATGACCGCCACCGCCGGATGCGGCCCCAGGGTCTCGGCCAGAAGGGCCTGGATCGTATCACAGGTCGTCTCGGTCGACACCTGAGCGGCCAGCAGCACCAGGGCGCAACCCTCGCCCTCCTCGCGCAGCGTCTCCAGCGCCTCGTCGAGATCGGCGGCGGTCTGGACGCGCAGACCGCGTCGCGACAGCTCCGAGGTGAGCCGAACCAGTGTCCTGACGTCTCGCTCGATGATGAGCACCCAGGGCGCGCCCGGCTCGGACAAGGACTCGGAGTTGACCTCCACCTCACCGGCGTCCCCATCGACCGCGTCGAGCGGCCCGGAAGCCACCGGCACAGATTCAGGCCGAATCTCAGGCGCCGGGCTCTCAGCGTCCGGCGATAGCGACAGCGGCAACAGCAGCGAAAAGCGCGAGCCGACTCCGGGCGTACTCTCGACCTCGATGACGCCGCCGAGCAGGGTCGCCAGCTCGCGACTGATCGCCAGACCCAGCCCGGTGCCGCCATAGCGGCGGCGCGTCGAGCCGTCGGCCTGCTGGAAGGCCTCGAAGATGATCTCCTGCTTGTCGGGCGGGATGCCGATGCCGGTGTCGAGCACGCTCAGCACCAGCGGCCGGACCGACTCCGCGCGCGTGCCGACCTCGACCCGCACCTCGCCGCGCTCGGTGAACTTGATGGCATTGGCGAGAAAGTTCTTGAGGATCTGGCGCAGTTTGTCACGATCGGTCCGGATCGACTCGGGCGCGCCCGGCTCCATAAGTAGACTCAGCTCGACCGATTTGTCGGCGAGCTGCGGACTGAAGAGTTCGATCAGATCCTCCAGCATCGGCCGCAGCTCGACCGGCTCCGGATTCAGGCTGAGCCGTCCGGACTCGATGCGCGAGATGTCGAGGATGTCGTCGATCAGCGCCCGCAGATCGCGTCCGGCCTCGTGGATGACCTGGGCCTGACGGCGCTGGATCGGACTCAGACCATTGCCCTCGGCACCGAGCATCTTCGACAGCAGCAGGATGGAATTGAGCGGCGTGCGCAGTTCATGGCTGACATTGGCCAGGAACTGCGACTTGTAGCGGTTGGACTGTTCCAGCTCGCGCGTATGGGCACGCGCCGCGCGCAGATGCTCGGCATGGGTCGCGGCCAGCTCGGTGAGTCGTTCGCCGAGTTCACGGAGTTCGCGCGGCCCGGTCCAACTGAAACGCAACGGTTGCCCGTCGTGCAGGATGCGCTGGATACCACCGAGCAGCTCGTGCCCGAAGTGCTCGACGCGCGCCGCGATCCAGCGCGCCAGCCCCATCACCGCCAGCACCAGCACGGCGATGATGGTCAGCACCCGCACGATCAGCTCGTTGCGGAAGGCATCCAGCGGCGAGGGATCGACCACGCGCCCGACCCAGAGCGGAAAGCCGTCCTCGGTCAGGAACATGGGCACCCACAGCATCTGCCGCCCCTGACCGCCCTTCCACAGCGCCAGCTTGCCCTCGGCGAAGATCGCCGCCAGTCCCGGAAAGGTCTCGAAGGCTTCCGGCTGACCGCCGGCCGGCCGGCCGGGGCGCAGATAGCTGCCGTCGTGATTGACCCAGAGCGTGTTGCGGTAGAACTGCGCCAACCCGCCGACATCGATGGTCAACACCACCACGCCCGGCTCCGGGTCGCCATGCTCGCCGCCGATCCGGCTGACCAGATTGAGGGTCATGAGCCGGCGCGGATCATCGACTCCGGTGCGGGCGTCGACGCGGATGCGGCTGACCATGACCGCGCCGGCCTGACTCCGCAACCCGGCATCGATGAACTGACGGTTCGGAACCTGGGGCGGCTGGGCGGTCGGGCGCCATTCCTGGGTGTGCGCGTCACGCACCAGCCAGAAGCGCTCCTGCCCCTCGGCGTCGACGAACAGGATCTGGATGACGTCGTGCTGATCGGCCAGGATCTGGTTGATCCAGGTGGTATAGCGCGCGCGCGCCGGATCGATCTGATCCGATTCCCCTCGCGCGCCCAGGATCAGTCCAGGCTCGGGCAGTTTGGCCAGGAAGCGGATCATCTCGTGACGGCTGGCCAGATGCTGGTCGAGATCGCGGAAGTCCGCGCGCAGATTCTGCAAGTAGGCGCGCTGATAGAAGAGCGCGGTGCGATCGAGCACCAGCGGCAGATTGATGAGCGCGGCCAGGATCAGCGGCATCAGGCCGAAGATCAGCAGGAACAGCAGGATATAGGCGCGCAGTTTGACGCCGGACGCGCGGGCCGGGGACATCCGGAGTCAGAGCGCGCGCACCAGGTCGAGCACCTGGGCGGCGTGGCCCTTGGGCTTGACGTCGTAGAGCGCGTGCCGGACGACGCCGGATTTGTCGACGACGAAGGTCGAGCGCAGGATGCCGAGCCGCTTCTCGCCGTGCGCTTCCTTCTCGCGCCAGACGCCATAGGCTTCGCAGACCTCGCCGTCGCTGTCGGAGAGCAGATGGATGGAGAGTCCGTATTTGTCGCGGAAGGCGCCGTGGCGGGCGCAACTGTCGCGGCTGATGCCGAGGATCTCGGTGTCGGCGGCCTCGAACTCGGCTTGCAGGTCGGTGAATTCGAGCGCTTCCATGGTGCAACCGGGCGTGTCGTCCTTGGGATAGAAATAGATCACGCAATGACGCCGCCCGCTGAGCGAGGCGAGACTCACCGGCTCCATGTCGGCGTTGGGCAGGGCGAAATCCGGGGCGCGATCGCCGGGTTGCAGCATGGGTGAGTGCTCCATCGACAGGGTTGAACGATGTCGCGAATGTAGGCATGACGACGCAGGTCGTCAACTCTCGCGCCCGCCTCGCGGCGGATGGTCGAAATCAGGCGCAGAAAATTCAATAATTTATTGTATTATGAATTTCTGTAAAACGACTGATGCACGACCCCTGGATGGGGCTGCAATGAGCAGCAAGCCCTTGGGTCGCCACGGCAGTCACACACCCTGCCGTCGCGGCCCTTTTTTACGCGCGCTGGGCGAGAGCCACGGTGTAGTGCGCGCCCTGCTTGAGCTTGTCGTAGTTGCCGAAGACCTCGGTGAGATTGCGCTCCATGTACTGGCGCAGTCCGTTGATCGTGACCAGATAGAGCCGACCGCCGGGACGCAGGCGGGCGTGGGCGTCGTGCAGCAGGATCGCCAGCAGTTCCTTGCCGACCTTGGCCGGGACGTTGCTCGCGATCAGGTCGAAGCGGCGTTCCGGCTCGATCTGGTCGAAGCCGTTGCTCAGCCGTGCCTCGGCGTTGTCGAGCCGGTTGAGTCGGGCGTTACGGTTGGCATAGTCGACGGCGACGAAGTCCTTGTCGACCAGGAGCGTGCGACCCTGGGGGGCCAGCGCCGCCAGGGTCAGGCCGATCGGACCATAGCCGCAGCCGAGATCCAGACAGTCGTCGCTCGGCTCGATGTGCAGATGATCGAGCAGCAAGCGCGTACCCTCGTCGATCTCGCGCGGCGAGAACAGACCCCAGGTACTGCGGAATTCGAGGGTGCGGCCGCCGAGTTGGGCCGAGAACCGGATGTCGCGGCGCAGACCGGCGAGTTGTTCGGGAGTGAGCATGGTAGAGAACGGCTCTGAATCTGGAATGGAAGACGATCGATGATGACGGACCCGGACAGCATGTCCGATCCGTCCGCGCGGCTCAACCCCGGACTTCCGATGTTCAGGCATTGAGTCGGCGCCTGGATCGTAGTCCAATGCCGGACCCAAGACCCACAGTGTTCTAGGAGTCCATCATGTGTCTCGCCATTCCGGCTCGCGTCACCCATGTCACTCGCATCGATCCGGCCATCGACACGGCGGTGGTCGATCTGGGAGGGGTCTCGCGCGAGGTCTCGATCGCGCTGGTTCCGGAGGTGGAGGTCGGCGACTATGTGCTGGTGCACGTCGGCTATGCGCTCAACCGGATCAGCGAGGAGGAGGCCCAGGAGACGCTGAAGCTCATGGCCGAGATGACGCGCCTGCTCGACGAAGAGATGGGTAACGCCGACGTGGTCGCCAAGCCGGCATGAAATACGTCGACGAATTCCGCGACCGGCATCTGGCGCGTCAACTGGCCGCCGCCATCGCCGCCGAGGTCGATCCCGAACGCGAATACCGCCTGATGGAGTTCTGCGGCGGACACACGCACGCCATCTTCCGCTATGGCATCCAGCAATTGATGCCGCCCAATCTGCGCTTCGTCCATGGTCCGGGCTGTCCGGTGTGCGTGCTGCCGATGACGCGGCTCGATCAGGCCATCGCCATGACGCGCGAGCATGGCGTGACGCTCTGCACCTATGGCGATCTGATGCGCGTGCCGGCGAGCGGACGCCGGACGCTGCTCAAGGCCAAGGCGGCCGGCGCCGATGTGCGCATGATCTATTCGACCCAGGACGTGCTGCGGATCGCGCGTGATGAACCCGAGCGCCAAGTGGTCTTCATGGCCATCGGCTTCGAGACCACCACCCCGCCCACGGCGGTCGCCATCCTCCAGGCGCGCGCCGAGGGGCTGAAGAACCTGTCGTTCCTCTGCAACCACGTCCTCACGCCGCCCGCGCTGCGCGCCATCCTGTCGCTGGCCGGACCCGAGGGCGTGCGGCTCGACGGCATCCTGGGGCCATCGCATGTGAGTACGGTGATCGGTACGCGACCCTATGAGTTCGTACCGAACCAGTTCGGCATTCCGGTCGTGATCGCCGGTTTCGAGCCGCTCGACGTCATGCAATCGGCGTTGATGCTGGTGCGCCAGATCAACGACGGGCGTCGTGAGGTCGAGAACCAGTACAGCCGCGCCGTCGGCGAGGGCGGGAATGCCCGGGCGCTCGAACTCATGGCCCGCGTCTTCGTCACCCGCCCGAGCTTCGAGTGGCGCGGACTCGGCTTCCTGCCCGAGAGTGCGCCGGCACTCGCCGAGGACTATGCCGATCTGGACGCCGAGCGCCGCTTTCCGGTCACGGTCGAAACGAGCCGCGAGATCAAGGGCTGCGAGTGTCCCGCCATCCTGCGCGGCCTCAAGGAGCCGACCGAGTGCAAGCTGTTCGGCGCCGTCTGCACGCCGGACAACCCGATGGGCGCCTGCATGGTCTCGTCCGAGGGCGCGTGCGCGGCCTACTGGAGCCATCGAACTCACATGCCATCTTCAGGACTGAACCGATGACCGACGGATCACGCTTTTCCGCCCGGCTGGATCTCGAACAGGGCCGGGTCGACATGAGCCACGGCGCCGGCGGACGCGCCATGGCCCAGCTCATCGACGAACTGTTCAAACAGGCGCTCGACAACGAATGGCTGTCCCAGGGCAACGATCAGGCGCTGTTCAGCGTCCCGCCCGGCCGGCTGGTGATGAGCACGGATGCCCATGTGGTCTCGCCGCTGTTCTTTCCGGGCGGGGACATCGGCTCACTGGCGGTGCATGGCACCCTCAACGATGTCGCCATGTCGGGCGCGCGACCGCTGCATCTGGCCGCAAGCTTCATCCTGGAGGAAGGCTTCCCGCTGGCCGATCTGGCGCGCATCGTCGCGAGTCTGGCGCAGGCCGCGCGTGAGGCCGGCGTCGCCGTCGTGACCGGCGACACCAAGGTCGTCGAACGCGGCAAGGGCGACGGGGTCTTCATCACCACCACCGGAATCGGCGTGGTACCTGAGGGTATCGCGATCTCGGGCGACCGGGCGCGGCCGGGCGATGTCATCCTGATCAACGGCCACATCGGCGACCACGGGATCGCCATCCTGTCCCAGCGCGAGAACCTCGGCTTCGAGACGGCGATCCAATCGGACTCAGCCGCCCTGCATGGACTGGTCGCCGACATGATCGCGGCCGTGCCCGACATCCACTGTCTGCGCGACCCGACCCGCGGCGGTCTGGCGACCACGCTCAACGAGCTGGCCCAACAATCCGGGGTCGGGATGCGCGTGCGTGAAACCGATATTCCGGTCCGCGAGGCGGTCTCGGCCGCCTGCGAACTGCTCGGACTCGATCCCGCCTATGTCGCCAACGAGGGCAAGCTGGTCGCGATCTGTCCGGCCGATCGGGCTGAAACCCTGCTGGCGACCATGCGCGCCCATCCGCTGGGCGCACAGTCGGCCATCATCGGCGAGGTCGTCGAGGATTCGCTCGGCTTCGTCCAGATGCAGACCCGCTTCGGCGGGGAGCGTCTGCTCGATTGGCTCACGGGCGAGCAACTGCCGCGCATCTGCTGACCTCGGACGCTCAGGCGTCCTCGGACTCCGCATCCTCGGCGGGGGCGTGATCCGGCTGCGACTGGGCGAGCTTCAACAGCGTGTCGCGACCACGCTCATCGGTGCGGCGGAAGTGATCGATCAGTTCCAGCTCGCGATCCGACAGCGGACCCCGGTCGTCGAGACACAGCAGATAGGTCGGCGTGACCGTGCCCAGGGCCACGGACAGTTCATGCGCCTCCTCCAGTCCCATGCGGCGGATGCCCTGCTCGTAGTTGCTGATACGCGACTTGGACAATGAGTTGGTGCGAGCCGACAGGTCGGCGAGACTGAGCTTTTGCTCATGCCGGGCCGAGCGCAGGCGCTGGCCGATACGTTTCGTCAGGTCCATGGTGATCTTGATGTTATGCAAGACTGTCTCTTTGAGGTGATTCTAGGTCGATGAATGTGAACGATGCCCGCCCACCCGACGAACGGGCAGACACACATCCTTGATGCAGGTACGGATACATCGGACAGCCATCCGGCGCGGGCGGATCTCGGCCCGGCGCGCTCTGGCTCGGATCAAGCCTTCCGGGGCGCTTCAGCCCAGGAGGGCGTCTTCCCATTCGGTGTCGCCGGCGGTCTGCGGCTGAGGTTGCGGCAGCGGCTCGACGATGCGATCGGCGAAGGCGCGATCGAGCGTCTTGATGAAACACTTGGTTTGCGGGGAGAGGAATTTACCACGACGTTGCACGATACCGTAACTGCGTCTTGGAAAATACTGCCCGATCGGAATACGGCCCAGCTTCTCCTCGCCCGTGAGGCAGACGTCGGTGACGATCGAGATGCCGAGACCCAGCTCGACATACTTCTTGATCACCTCCCAGCCGCCGGCCTCCATGGTCACGCGATAGCCCAGGTTGTGCTGCTTGAACACCAGGTCGACCATGCGCCAGGTGCTCAGATGCCGTGGCGGCAGGATCAGGCCATAGGGCGCGATCTCCTCCAGCGTCACCCGCTCCTTGCCGGCGAGCGGATGGTCGAGCGGCGTGATCAGGGTCGGCTGATAGGTCACGAACGGCCGATAGGTGATGTCGTCCGGGATCTCCAGCATCGACCCCACCGCCAGATCCACCTCGTCGGCGCGTAGCATGGCCAGACCGTCGCGCCCGGTGACATTGTGCAGCTTCAGTTCGATGCCCGGATACTGCTCGACGAAGTCCTGAATCGGACCGGGCAGGATGTAGAGGATGGTCGACTCACCGGCGGCGATGTTCAGCACCCCCTGATCCACGCGCCCGGCCTGGGTGGCGAAGGCCTCGTGGAGTTTGTCCATGCCTTCGACCAGAGGTTCGGCCATCTGGAACAGCAGATCACCCTCGGGCGTGAGCTTGATCTTGGGTCCGCGGCGCTCGAAGAGCACGGTCCCGAACTCGCGCTCGAGCGCCTGGATCTGGAGCGACACGGTCGGCTGACTGAGAAAGATCTTCTCGGCGGCGGCACTGACGCTGCCGGTGCGCGCGGCATGACAGAAGGCGCGCAGCTGCTTGAGTCGGTTTTGCTTGTAATGAATCTGGGAGCCTGAGCCCACGGTCATACCCACCTTTGGCACACGGATTACAATTGATGGTATACCACAAGATTCATTGATAAAAGCAATATCAGCATTTACTGCACAAAAAATCCAATCGCTCGATCGTGTTTCGTAACATACATCACACTCAGTGTTCGTCGAGTTGGCTCAGGATGTTGCGCGCGACCTGACGCTGGCCCGCATCGCCTTCTTCCAGCACCTGATAGAGCATCTGACGCGCGGCGAAGTCGTTGCCGAGATCGCGCAACTGATTGGCGCGACGGATCTTGTCTTCGACCGCATCGGTCGGCGTCGCTGAAGTCTCTGCCATCTCGGACGACTTGGATGGGATCGGCGCGGCTTTGGCGGCCTTGGCCTCCTCGGCGTCGATCAGATCCAATTCGGCCTCCATCTCGGCGTCGGTCATGGGGTGCCGGCGATCCGGGTCGTCGAAGCCGGGCGACAGCTCGCGGCCGACAGCGCCTCCACCCGCGCTTGGAGCGACGGGCAGCGGCTTGGGCGCAGCGCCTGCCGGCGGTCCGGCGGGCGGCGTGTCATCCTCGGCGCGTCGGCCCTTGAGCACCAGCTTGGAGAACAGGACGCCCAGCTCGAACAGCATCCACATCGGCACCGCCAGCAGGGTCTGCGAGATCATGTCGGGCGGGGTCAGGAACATGCCGATGACGAAGGCGCCGACGATCACGTAAGGGCGCTTGTTGGCCAGATCCTCGGGTGTCACCAGGCCGATGGCCACCAGCAGGATGGTGGCGATCGGGATCTCGAAGGCCAGACCGAAGGCCAGGAACAGCGTCAGCACGAAATCGAGATAGGCCGAGATGTCGGTCATCATCGCCACACCCTCGGGGGTGGTAGCGGCGAAGAAGGCGAAGATCAGCGGAAAGACCAGGTAATAGGCAAAGAGCATCCCCAGATAGAACAGCAGGATGCTGGAGACCAGGAGCGGGACGGCCAGCCGTTTTTCATGCTGGTACAACCCCGGCGCGATGAAGGCCCAGAGCTGATAGAGCAGATAGGGCATCGACAGGAACACCGCCGCGATCAGCGCCAGCTTGAGCGGGGTCAGGAGCGGCGAGGCCACCTGGGTGGCGATCATGGTGTTGCCCGCGGGCAACTGCGCCACGAGCGGCGCGGCCACGTAGGCATAGAGCTGGTTGGCGAAGGGCAGCAACACCCCCGCCATCACGCCGACAGCGATCAACATGCGGATGATCCGATCGCGCAACTCGACCAGATGCGAGATGAACGGCTGTTCGGCGCCCGGATCGTCGGGCTGCATCGCGAGAGACATGGTTTGGATCCTTGGTTGAACGGGGGATTCGGCGTATTCAGCCGGTTCGGTTGGCCTTTTCCTCGAGTCCCGAGAGTCCGAAGCGCCGGTCCAGTTCGTCGAGCACCTGACGCGGTCCCAGCCCCTGCTGGGCGAGCAGCACCAGGGTATGGAACCAGAGATCGGCGACCTCGTAGACGAGCTTATCGGGCACGCCGTCCTTGGCCGCCATCACGGTCTCGGTGGCCTCCTCGCCGACCTTCTTGAGGATGGCATCGAGGCCCTTGGCATAGAGCTTGGCGACATAGGAGGAGCCCGGGTCGGCGCCCTTGCGCGACTCCAGGACTTCGGCGAGTCGGTCGAGTACGTCGGTCATGTGATCCTGTTCCTCACTTCGAGCCGCTTCCGCTATAGATGGCGTTCGGATCTTTGAGCACGGGCGCGATCTCGACCCAATCGCCGGTCGTGTCCAGCGCGCGGTAGAAGCAATCGTGACGCCCGGTATGGCAGGCGATACCGCCCTTCTGCTCGACTTCCAGCAGCACCACGTCGGCATCGCAGTCCAGGCGGATCGAATGGACCACCTGCTGGTGGCCGGACTCCTCGCCCTTGTGCCACAGCCGCGCGCGCGAACGCGACCAGTAGACCGCATGCCCGGTCTCGCGCGTCAGACGCAGTGCCTCGCGGTTCATCCAGGCCAGCATCAGCACGCTTCCGGTTCCATGCTCCTGAGCGATGGCCGGGATCAGACCGTCCGGACCCCAGGCGATGGCATCGAGCCAGGCGTCGTTCGCCGTCATGCGCTCACTCCCCCCACTCAGGATATCGGCCAGACGCTGCCCCTCGGCGAAGTCGAGCGTCCCCTCGTAGATGGCGCGCCCCGTGATGGCGGCGGTGATGCCGCCGGCCTCGGCCAGGGCGCGGATGTCGTCGATATTGGTGATGCCGCCCGAGGCGATGACCGGGATGCGGACGGCCTCGGCCAGGGCGCGCGTGGCCTCGACGTTGGGACCGGAGAGCATCCCGTCGCGCCCGATGTCGGTATAGACGATGGCCGTCACGCCGTCGTTCTCGAAGCGCCGCGCCAGATCCTCGACCCGATGTTCGGTGATCTCGGCCCAGCCGTTGATGGCGACCTGTCCGTCCCTGGCGTCGAGTCCGACCATGATGTGTCCCGGAAAGGCACGGCAGGCGCGGGCGACGAACTCAGGCTCACGCACGGCCTGGGTGCCGATGATGCAGTAGCGCACGCCGGCCTTAAGATAGGCTTCGATGGTCGCCTCGTCGCGGATGCCGCCGCCGACCTGGAGCGGCAGCTCGGGATAGGCCGCCGCGATGCCGCGAATGGCCGCGCCGTTGACCGGCTCGCCGGCGAAGGCGCCGTTGAGGTCGACCAGATGCAGCCGGCGGGCGCCTTCGTCCAACCAGCGCCCGGCCAGCTCGACCGGGTCGTCGGAGAAGACGGTCTCGTCGTCCATGCGGCCCTGACGCAGCCGCACGCAGCGGCCATCCTTCAAATCGATCGCGGGAATCAGCAGCACCGGATTGCTCTCCGCTGTATGGCTGTGGGATGTCGAATGAACGGTTCGGGAGCGATGTCTTAGAGCGCGCCCTTGGTCGAGGGCGTGATGCCGGCCATGCGCGGGTCCGGTTCGATGGCCATGCGCAACGCGCGACCGAAGGCTTTGAACATGGTCTCGGCCTGATGGTGCGAATTGACGCCGCGCAGGTTGTCGATGTGCAGGGTCATGCCGGCATGGTTGACCAGTCCCTGGAAGAACTCCCGGAACAGATCGACATCGAAGGCGCCGATCCGGGCGCGGGTGAAGGTGACGCCATAGACCAGCCCCGGTCGTCCCGAGAGGTCGATGACCACGCGCGAGAGTGCTTCATCCAAGGGCACATAGGCGTGACCATAGCGGCGGATGCCCTTCTTGTCGCCGAGTGCCTTGGCGAGCGCCTGACCGAACGTGATGCCCAGATCCTCGACCGTGTGATGATCGTCGATGTGCCGGTCGCCGACCGCCTCAATGTCGAGATCGATCAGACCGTGGCGTGCGACCTGATCGAGCATGTGCTCCAGGAAGGGCACGCCGGTTGCGAAGGACGCCCGACCCTGACCGTCCAGGTTGAGACTGACACGGATCCGGGTTTCGAGCGTGTGGCGCTCGACTTCGGCACGACGGGGTGTATCCAGTGACATGGGCTTGGCAATGCTCGCTACGCTACGCGGCGCGCCGGGGCGCTCCAAAAGACGGCATTAAACCACAGCTTTACACTGGATCATACGCGCCCGAACGCGAATATGACGGCGCGGCGCCGAATCAAGCCCGCATCACACGAATCCGCCGCCCCGGCGGGCTGGTCGTCTCGGCGTTGTGCGTGCGTTCGCGGATCGGCGGCTGTCCGGTGCGACGGTCGAAGATGACCCGCCAGCCTCGGTCCAGTGTCAAGTTCCCGGAGATTGCAGACCGCTTGATAGCGTCCCTCAAGGTTGAGGTGATCCATGCGGATCGGGCCTTCGGCGTTGAAAAACGCATTTTTTGTCCCGGTTGGCGGCTATCACAGCTATTGATCACCAAATGTCCGGCGCAACGCTTCATACACTTCTTTTTGAACTGAGCGACTTTGCTTGCGAATGCGGGCGATTAGATTTTTAGCGGTCTCGGTCGGCGGCTGAATGTTCGCTCGCGCCTGATTACAAGCCGTGCAGAGTACTCGCAAATTTGACCTATCATTCGTTCCGCCTTGCTCAATCGGAATTTCATGATCAATAACAAGGCGCACTTTTCGTGTCGGGTCGCAAGGGTCTGCATCACCCCCTGTTCTTCCACAGAGTTGGCAGGTAAAACCGTTCCTTTCCAAAATCTCCATGCGAAGCCGGCTGGAGATTCCACGTTCGATAGCCGGAAGTCTTTCGAGACTTACAAGAACGTACTCGCTCGGCTTCAAGTCCATGCTGTCTTTATATGAGTGAATTTGCATTCCTTCTTCGTTTCGCAATTCACGGATGCGGCGCTGATAGTCACGGATTCCGGCAACCTCGCTGATTTGCTGCGTGGTTACGATTTTACCGACGTTTGCCTCAAGAAAAGCCCTGATTTTTGCTCGCGCACCAACTTTTTCTTTAGTCATTCTCAGCAATTTCCTCGCCTTTTATAAATTGATTCAAATTCCGCCGCAGCTTTTCCAAGTCCTTCATTTCACACTGCCATATCACCAAAAGATCCCAACCTGAATTCTTCAGTTCGGCTTGTGCTTTTTTATCTCTTGCCATGTTTTCATCAATTTTTTTATTCCAAAAATCCGCATTGGATTCCGGCCTTGCTGCACGGCGGCAACCTGCGTGACCATGCCAAAAACAACCGTGAATGAAAATAGCTTTGCGGTACTTCGGCAGAACAATGTCTGGTTTGCCAGGTAATTCATTTCGATGGAGCCGAAACCGATAGCCCATCGCGTGCAGCAAACTGCGAACAACTTTCTCAGGTTTCGTATCTCGCCCCTTCACGAGGGACATAATGCGGCTTCGTTCTTGAGGTGTGAAGCGGTCGGGCATGGCTCAAGAACCTCCATAACTTGACGCCTGCGACACAGCAATTCCCTAACACTGCGTGCGACGGCGGCAGCCAAAAGCGGCGGCACGGCATTACCTATTTGCTTGGCAATTTCAATTTTAGAACCGTGAAATACAAAGTCGTCGGGAAAAGATTGCAAACGCGCCGCCTCTCGGTGAGTGATTGGACGATGCTCGCATGGATGGAGATAGCGGCCTTTCTCCGGCTTGAAAAACTCGGTGCGAATCGTGAATGCCGGCTTGTCCCACCACAAGCGCCCGAAAAGGTCTGTACCGCCTGATGTTTTACGAATCCAGCAATCGGGCGTGAGCTCAGGTGCGCGGCGTTGCAAGTCAAAACGGTTCATTCCTTCTTCCGGAATTGCCTTGTACCTTTCCAAACTGTTTGCTGTTGGGGTTCGTCCAAAATGTAAATCATACGGCGGCTCAACTTCACGCATCTCCGTTCCAACCGGCGGCTTTAAGTCTCCGATAGCATCACGCACGGTTCGCCATGCAGGAAGTACTCCGCTTGTGCCCTTTGCGAATAAATCATTTACTTTTTTTTGTTCCTTCGGATTGCGATGCGTAGGAAGCGGCGGAAAAAATTCTTGCGGATCGAAAAAACGACAGCCGAGAATAAAGGCGCGGTGACGAGTTTGCGGAACACCGTAATCTGCGGCGCATAATTTGGCGCAGGCAATTTTAAAACCCATTTCCCGCGCTCGTTCGGCAATGGCCAAGTACTCCGGCGAACCGAGCAATTGCGGTACATTTTCAATCAAAAAAATGTCGGCGCCGGCTCTTTCCACAACCTCTAAAAAAGGCCGCCACATTTCTTTTCGAACATCGTTCTCGCGGTTTTTGTTGAGGAGTGAAAAACCCTGACAAGGCGGACCGCCGATGACGACATCGGCAGAGGGTATTTTCGTGTGCGGGTCGGCAAGCAGCTCCAAAATATCGCCGTGTGTGCAATGCCCGCCAAAATTGGCATTATAAGTTTCAGCCGCATAGGCGTTGAAATCGTTCGCCCAAATCGGTTGGAAGTCGTTGCCGAATTTTTTTGTAAAACCTAAAGTCAGTCCGCCTGCGCCGGCGAACAAATCTATAACCTTGAATTGATCCGAGTCTCGCATTTTTCCCTCTCGTTTGGGCACAGCTTCGCGAATCTGCCAGACTTTCAATTCAATGAAAGCATTGTCGATTAACAAGCGGCAAATGTCGTGAATGGTAACAGGCGGCATGTTTTCACTGTAAAAACACACCGCAATGTTGTCGATCTGGAAACGGAAGACCGACCTCAAGATCACGCCATAACAGCGCCGCCGGAAGCCGCTCCTCTCTCCGCCCCCGACAGATCGAGGGCGGAGCAAAGGCTCAGGCGTTCAGTTTGCGCTTGAGGATTTCATTGACCTGCGCCGGATTGGCCTTGCCGCCGCTCTGCTTCATCACCTGACCGACGAAGAAGCCGAACACCTTGTCCTTGCCGGCACGGTACTGTTCGACCTGCTCCGGGTTGGCGGCGACGATGGCCTCGATCATGGCCTCAATGGCGCCGGTGTCGGTGATCTGCTTGAGACCCTGGGCCTCGATCACGGCATCGGCCTCGCCGCCGCCGTTCCACATGCCCTCGAACACCTGCTTGGCCAGCTTGCCCGAGACCGTGCCGTCCTGGATGCGTGCGATCAGACCGGCCAGGGCGCCGGCCGACACCGGACTGGCGCCGATCTCACATTCGCTCTTGTTGAGCGCCGCCATCAGCTCGCCGCTCACCCAGTTGGCCGCCAGCTTCGGCTCGCCGCACGCACGGGCCACGGTCTCGTAGTAATCGGCCAGCTCGCGACCGGCGGTCAGCAGATCGGCGTCGTACTCCGACAGCCCGTACTCGGACTGGAAGCGCGCGCGCTTGGCGTCCGGGAGTTCCGGCAGATCGGCGGTCGCCTCGGCCAGAAAGGCGTCGTCGATCTCCAGCGGCAGCAGATCCGGATCGGGGAAATAGCGATAGTCGTTGGCCTCCTCCTTGGTGCGCATCGAGCGCGTCTCGTCCTTGACGGCATCGTACAGCCGCGTTTCCTGGACCACGGTGCCGCCGCCCTCGATCAGATCGATCTGGCGCTCGACCTCGAAGGCGATGGCCTTCTCCAGGAAGCGGAAGGAGTTGACGTTCTTGATCTCGGTACGGGTACCGAACTCCTTCCGGCCGACCGGACGCACCGAGACGTTGGCGTCCATGCGGAAGGAGCCTTCCTGCATGTTGCCGTCGCTGATGCCGATGTAGCGCACGATCTGGTGGATCTTCTTGGCATAGGCCACGGCCTCGGCCGGCGAGCGCAGATCCGGCTCGGAGACGATCTCCAGCAGCGGCGTGCCGGCACGGTTCAGATCGATGCCGGTGAAGCCGTGGAAGTCCTCATGCAGCGACTTGCCGGCGTCCTCTTCCAGATGGGCGCGGGTGACGCCGATGGTCTTGACCGTGCCGTCGTCGAGGACGATCTCGACCCGGCCCTTGCCGACGACCGGCAGCTCGTACTGGCTGATCTGGTAGCCCTTGGGCAGGTCGGGATAGAAATAATTCTTGCGCGCGAACACCGAGCGCGGCGCGATCTCGGCGTCGATGGCCTTACCGAAGCGCACCGCGAGGCGCACCGCCTCGACATTGAGCACCGGCAGCACGCCCGGCAGCCCCAGGTCGATGGCGCAGGCCTGGGTGTTGGGTTCGGCGCCGAAGGCGGTCGGCGCGCCGGAGAAGATCTTGGACTGGGTCGCGAGCTGGGTGTGGATCTCGAGACCGATGACGGTTTCCCACTGCATGGTCGGTCCTGTTCGATGGATGTCGATTCGATCCGCGATGTTACAGGCGAGTCAGGATTACGGCCAGTTTTCGGCAGATCCGGGCCGCCCCAGAGGAGCGACCGAGCGAACGCGGGAAATCTACTGACTGGTGCCGCCGACGGTCAGGCCGTCGATGCGCAGCGTAGGCTGACCGACGCCGACCGGGACGCTCTGGCCTTCCTTGCCGCAGGTGCCGACGCCTTCGTCGAGCTTGAGGTCGTTGCCGATCAGGCTGACGCGGGTGAGTACGTCCGGGCCGTTGCCGATGAGGGTGGCGCCCTTGACCGGACGGGTGATCCGGCCCTTTTCGATCAGATAGGCTTCACTCGCGGAGAACACGAACTTGCCCGAGGTGATGTCGACCTGACCGCCGCCGAAGTTGACGGCATAGAGTCCCTTGTCGACCGAGGCGATGATCTCCTCCGGATCGCGCTCGCCGGCGAGCATGTAGGTGTTGGTCATGCGCGGCATCGGCAGATGGGCATAGGACTCGCGCCGGCCGTTGCCGGTCGGCGTGGTGCCGGTGAGCCGGGCGTTGAGCTTGTCCTGCATGTAGCCGCGCAGGATGCCGTCCTCGATCAGCACGGTGTTCTGGGTCGGGGTGCCTTCGTCGTCGAGATTGAGCGAACCGCGCCGTCCCGGCAGCGTGCCGTCGTCGACCACGGTAACACCCTTCGCGGCGACCCGCTGCCCGAGGCGTCCGGCAAAGGCCGAACTGCCCTTGCGGTTGAAGTCGCCCTCCAGACCATGACCGACGGCCTCGTGCAAGAGCACGCCGGGCCAGCCCGAACCGAGCACCACGGTCATGGTCCCGGCCGGGGCTTCGACGGCATCGAGATTGACCAGCGCCAGCCGCACCGCCTCGCGCGCGAAGGCCAGCGCCCGATCCTCGACCAGGAAATAGCCGAGATCGGCCCGCGCCCCGCCGCCGCTCGATCCCTGCTCGCGCCGCCCGTCCTGCTCGGCGATGACGCTGACGTTCAGCCGCACCAGCGGACGCACGTCGGCGGCCAGGGTGCCGTCGTCGGCCAGCACCAGCACCGTGTCCTGCACCGCGACCAGACTGGCGATGACCTCGCGCACGCGCGGATCGGCGCGCCGGGCCTCGGCATCGACCCGTTGCAGCAGCGCGACCTTGTCGGCGTCCGGCAGACTGCCGATGGGATTGAGCGGTTCATAGAGCCGCCGGGCGATCGGCGGCTGACCGATGCGCACCCGCCCTTCCTGTCCGCCGCGGGCGATGGCCCGCGCCGCGGTCGCCGCCTCGATCAGCGCCGGGAGCTGCAACTCATCGGAATAGGCGAAGCCGGTCTTCTCGCCGCTGACGGCGCGCAGTCCGGCCCCCTGCTCGATGCTGAAGTTGCCGTCCTTGAGGATGCCGTCCTCCAGCACCCAGGATTGCAGCCGGCTGTACTGGAAATAGATGTCGGCCGCGTCCACCGCCGCGCTGGTCAGATGTCCGAGCAGACGGTCGAGTGCGGACTCGTCCAGTCCGGCCGGAGCGAGGATGCTGTCACGGGCGATGGCAATGGAATCAATCATGGGTTCGGAAGCGGGCGGACTCTTGGATTCAGTGGCGGGAGGTTCGTGGCCGGCCGGGACGCGGGACGACACGCGGATCGTCCGGTCGTGCGCCCCAACCGTGCCGTTCATGGTTGGACTTGCGGCCTCAGGCGTCGCATTTCAAACGCCGGTGGCGGATGGTCGGGAAGCTGCGCCGCACCGACTCCAGGAACTCGTGATCGATCGTGGCCTGGACATGCCCGGAGCCGCGCGGCACTTCGGCCAGCACCGTGCCCCAGGGATCGACGATCAGGCTGTGCCCGTGGGTCTCGCGGCCGTTGACATGGAAACCGCCCTGAGCCGCCGCCACCACATAGGCCAGATTCTCGATGGCGCGCGCCCGTAGCAGCGATTCCCAATGCGCCTTGCCGGTGACGGCGGTGAAGGCCGCCGGGACGACCAGGATCTCGGCGTCCTCGTCGAGCAGCCGACGATAGAGTTCGGGAAAGCGCAGATCATAGCAGACCGAGAGACCGATCCGCCCGAAGGGGCTGTCGACCACGACCGGCTGGGAGCCCGGCTCGATGACCGCCGACTCGTGATAGCGCTCGTCGAGACCGGGCAGGTTGACGTCGAACAGATGGATCTTGTCGTAGCGGGCGACCCGCTCGCCGCGGTCGTCGAAGACCAGGCAGGCGGCGCTCACCCGGTCGGGATTCGTGGCCTCCAGCGGAATGGTGCCGCCGACCAGCCAGATCCCCAGTTGTTTGGCCAGCCGCGCCAGGAAGGCTTGCAGCGGCCCGTCGCCGTCGGCCTCGCGGATCGCGAGCTGATCGCGGTCCTCCTGGCCCATGAAGGCGAAATTCTCGGGCAGGACCACCAGCTCGGCCCCCTCCTCCACGCTCTCCCTGACCAGACGCTCCACCTCGAACAGGTTGGCGCTGACATTGGGGCCGGTCGCCATCTGGATGGCCCCGATCTTATGTTTTTCTTTCATGTTGTCTGAACTACTCAATCCCGCCCAGACCCCGGCGCGGATGTCTCTACCTCAGCCGGCGACCGATCGCCGCCGTCCCACTCGAAAGCCGTTTCATTCGATCTTTGCAACAATACTACCAGAGCCGGTCGACCGGAACCGGCACTCAGGGGACATCGAGGAAATGGTTGGTCGGGCGCGGCGGTTTCCCGTCCTCGTTCGCCGGTTCTCGACGCTCACCGAGACCGCTCAGCGGCTCCCAGCCCAGTCGCGTCCACTCCGGCTCGGTCCAGGGGCCGGTGACCCGATACTGATAGCGTCCGAGCCGGTCGAGGGTGTTGCCGGTCGCGCGATCGACCAGATAGACGGCTGCGCCCACCACGGGCCCGCCCGCCACGGCGCCGGCCAAGGCCAGGCTCGTGCCCAGCTTGGGTTCGACCGTGACCAACTGGTCGAGCCGCCGGCCGACGAGATCCGCCGCGCCGCCGACCATGACACGCCCGGCCGGTCCCTCGATCGAGACGTCTTCGAAACGCGCCCGCCCCTGCCCGATGGCGATGCGTCCGCCCAGACGCTCGAAGGCGAAACCCTGGCCATAGAGATCCGAGAAATCGAGCGCCAGCCGCCGCCCGATGGAACCGATGTCGATGAACCCGAGCAGACGCCCGACGCCCGGCTCGGCCTCCAGCAAGCGTCCCGGATCGACGCCGATGTCGAGCACACCCTCGGCCCGCGCCCAGGCGAAGCGCGTCGGCCCGCCGGGCCAATGCAGTTGGACGCGCGCCCGCGCGCCCTTGGCCTCGATGGCCGTCGGCTCGTCGAGCAGCGTCAGGACGCCGCGCAGATCCGGAGTCTCGGCCTTCAGGTCCAGACGGCTGCGTCCACCCTCGGATGCCCGGACCCATTCGCCCGTACCTTCGATGTTCAAGAGTCCGGACCGGCTCAGACGCAGACGCGGCAGGCGCATCCCCAGGGCATCGCGATGCAGGGACAGATCGAGCGTGCCCAATGCGCGCTCGCCCCAGTCGAGCCGGGCGACGCGCAGGTCGAGCGAGGGGAGTTCGGTGATCGGGTCGGGCGCACGATCCGGACTCGGCGCGGATACGCGCGGCGTCGGCGGCCCGGCGGACTCGGGATGCGCCACGAACGCCTTGAGATCGAGCCGTTCGAGATCGAGATCCAGCCGCGTCCCGGTGTCCGTGTCGGCCGGACGGATCAGCCCGGCGACCTCGCCGGCATCGACGCGAAACCGCCAGCCGGATTTGCCCGGCGTCCCCCTGAGCTTGAAGGCGTTGAGCGTCCGCTCGCCGAGACTCAGGCGGTCGACGTCGAACTCCACACCGGCCAGCGCGATGCCGTCCTTGACCGCCGCGCTCTGGCCAAGCTGGGTCGCCTTGGCCCAATCGCTCCAGTCACTCAGATCCAGCGCGTCGATCCGTCCGGCCAGATGGAGTCCGGAATCCTGGGTACGCAGTGACAGTTCGAGCGGTCGGCCCGAAAGCTTGGCACCGACCTTGGAGGCCTGGATCCCGCGTTCGTCGAAGCGTACCGCGCCGCTCAGGCCCGAGAGCCGGATGGCCGTCCCGCGCACGCCCAGCGTGGCCGGCGCCGGCCAGCTCAGGACACCCGACACGCCCAGCGTGCGCTGTTTCACGAACGGCAGATCGATGTCCAGCACCAGTTGTGATTGACCGCTGACCTGGAGGATTTCGGCGAGTCCGCCCAGCTTTTCAGACAGTGGGGTCTCGGCCAGGGTACGCCGACCGTCCTCGAAGGGGCCGCGCGCCTCACCGTGGATGCGCATCTGCTCGACATGCGCGAGATCGGGCAGATCGACCCGGCCGGCGCGGAAATCGCTATCGAGGAGACGCCCGCGATCGACCCGGATCGTCAAGCCCTCGTCGAGAAAGCGCAGATGACCGGCGGCCGACGTGATGGCGGGCCATCCCGGCTGATAGTCCAGCCGCAGATCTTCGAACTCCAGCTTCAGCTCGAAACGGCCCTGACGCCGGCGGAAGGGATGATCGGCCAGGGCGCCGCGAAAGAGCGCGTCGCCCTGGGTGACGCGCCCGGAGACGATCGCGGCGTCGAGCCAGTCGACCAGTTGCGGCTTCATGATCCCAACCGGCAGGTAGAGACGCACATTGGCGGCATTGGCGTCCCGGAAGCGTGCGCGCAGATCCAGGAAGGGCCGTCCGTCGGCGCCCGGCAGTTCCAGCGCGAAATGCGCCTGACCGCTGAGATCGGCGTTCTCCAGCGCCAGTTCGTGCGCCGCGAGGCGCCAGCCGCCGGACGGACGGCGCGTCCAGTCGAGCCGGCCGCTGAACTGGTCGAGCCGCAACGGGCGATCGAAGAGCGGATTCAGGTCCAGATCCAGTCCCTCGGACCCGAGCCGCACCCAGCCGCCGTCCTGATCGCCGGCGAACCGCAGATCCAGGCCGGCGAAACCGGGCTGTCGTTCGCGGCGATCGAGACCCAGACCGGACAGCCGGCCCGAGACCTGCCAGCGTGACTCGACACCCGTGCCGGCCGGCTCGAAGCGTACCGCCAGATCGTGCGCGCTTCCGCGTGGGTGGCGCTCCAGGAGTGAGTTCAGCGCCTCGGGCAGCGGCCAGGGACTCGCCCGCCGCATGGCGCTCAGATCGTCCAGGTCCAACTGAGCGAGGCGTCCGCCCAGACCCAGCAGCCGTCCTTCCGGACTCAGACGCAGATCCAGACCCAGGCCCGAGACGGCCACGTCGTCGAATCCGGCCTCCAGTCCGGCGATCCGGGCGCTCCAGCCGGATTGCTGCGAACGCACGCGCGCCATCCCGCTCAGATGCCAGGCCGGCGACCGCTCGCGCGCGGCATCATCCGACGTCTGTGTCTGTCCAGGCGTCTCATCGGACGCCAGCCGCACGCCCCGCAGATCGGCCCGGATCAGCGCCTGTTCGAGTCGGCCCGCCTGGAAGTCGAGCCAGCTCTCGACGTCGGCGCGCTCGGTATCCAGCCGACCATGTGCCGGCACAGCCGCCGGCAGCAGCAGACCGAGATTGGCGACATCCAGATGCAGATAGCCGCGCCCGCTCCAGGAACGCGGATCGGACGCCGGACCATTCAGCCGCAGGGCCAGTTGGAGACAGGGTTTACAGGGTTCGTCCGCGCCGCTGGGCGCCTCATCGGTGGCGAGCACGAGCGGATCGGGCGACACCGGCCGTGCGGAGAGATCCAGCCAATGGCGCTCGCCGCTGTTCTCCAGTCGCAGGCGTGTCTCGACCAGACGCAGCTGCTTGCCGCCGCGCGCCGGATCGACGAACAGGATCTCGCTCTCGATCAGATCGAGCCGACCCCGATTCAAGAAGCCTTCGAGCACGCGCGGATCGTCGCTCGCCAGTGCGTCCAGTCCATGCACGCGCAGACGTCCATCCTCTCCGCGCTCCAGGACCAGACGCGCCCCGACCAGCGTGATGCCCGAAATCCGGACCGAACGGCTCAGGAGCGAGGCTTGGAGATTCAGATCCAGCTCGATCGCCCTCAACGCCGGCGCCCGCGTGCCGTCGTCCGGACGATCGAGCGCGACGCCTTCCAGCCGCAGACGCGGCTGCAAGCCGGACAGGCCGAGTCGCAACGTCCCGATCGACAGCCGATACCCGAGACGCTCGGACAGCCTTCCGGCGATGGCGTCCCGATACTCGCCGGTCAGCGGCGGCGTCAGACGCAAGACCGAGACCAACAGCGCCAGGAGCACCAGCCCCAGGAGCATGGAGGTCGTCAGCAAGGCCGTGAGGCGTCTGAGCAGGGACATGGGAGACATCAAGCCAATGGAGCCATCGGTGCGCGTTTTTCGGCGAGCGGCGCGTCCTGGCGCACGCTCCATGCAGCGTTAGATGAGCACGACGTCGTATTGCTCCTGAGTGTAGAGCGCCTCGGCCTGGAGCCGGATCGGGCGGCCGATGAACTCCTCCAGCTCGGCCAGATGCGCCGACTCCTCGTCGAGCAGCCGGTCGACGACCTCCGGCGAGGCCAGAACCAGCAGGGTCTCGACCTCGAACTGACGCGACTCGCGCAGGATCTCGCGGAAGATCTCGTAGCAGGTCGTCTCGGCGGTCTTGATCGAACCGCGCCCGCCGCAGCAGGGACAGGGCTCGCACAGCACATGCTCCAGCGACTCGCGGGTGCGCTTGCGCGTCATCTCGACCAGGCCGAGCGAGGAGACCTCGGTGATGTGGGTCTTGGCATGATCGCGGGCGAGGCATTTTTCGAGCGCGCGCAATACCTGGCGCTTGTGCTCGTCCTCGGTCATGTCGATGAAGTCGATGATGATGATGCCGCCGAGATTGCGCAGTCGCAGTTGACGGCAGATGGCTTGGGCGGCCTCCAGGTTGGTCTTGAAGATGGTCTCTTCCAGATTGCGATGGCCGACGAAGGCGCCGGTGTTCACATCGATGGTCGTCATGGCCTCGGTCTGGTCGATGACCAGATGACCGCCCGACTTGAGGCTGACCTTGCGCTGGAGCGCCTTGCGGATCTCCTCCTCGACGCCGTAGAGATCGAACAGCGGGCGCTCGCCCTGGTAGTACTCGATGCGCTCCCGGATCTCGGGGATGTACTTGGCGGCGAAGGAGACGGCCTTGTCGAACATGGCACGCGAGTCGATGCGGATGCGCTCGACCTCGGGCGTCACCAGATCGCGCAGTGCACGCAGGGCTAGGGCCAGATCGTCGTGGATCAGCCCGATCTGGTCGACATGGGTGCAACGCTCCTTGATGCCGCGCCAGAGCTTGGCCAGAAAGGCCATGTCCTTCTCCAGCGCCTCCTCGCTCACGCCCTCGGCGGCAGTGCGGGCGATGAAACCGCCCTCGCCCTGATGGGCCTCGACATAGCGCAGCAGGATCTCGCGCAGACGGCGGCGCTCGTCCTCGTCCTCGATCTTCTGCGACACGCCCGTGGTCGCCACCGCCGGCATGCACACCAGATAGCGCGAGGCGATCGAGATGTTGGTGGTCAGACGCGCGCCCTTGGTGCCGAGCGGATCCTTGACCACCTGGACCACGATCATGTCGCCCTCGCGCACCAGCTCATGGATCTGGTCGCCGCGCGACTCGCCCGGCGTGCCGATGATGTCGGAGGCGTGCAGAAAGGCCGCGCGTTCCAGACCGATGTCGACGAAGGCCGCCTGCATCCCCGGCAGCACGCGGCAAATGCGCCCCTTGTAGATGTTGCCGACCAGACCGCAGCGCTCGGCGCGCTCGATGATGATCTCCTGCACCACGCCGTTCTCGACCACGGCGACCCTGGTCTCGGGCGGGGTGACATTGATGAGAATCTCTTCACTCACTCGATACGTCCTTCAATAGCTGGATTCTGAACATTGAAACCGCAAAGGCGCGAAGGACGCAAAGCAACCGCCCAAGGATCGCCTGGAAATCGGCTCAGGAGAGGCGATCACGGTCGAGCAGGACGATCCCGGCGTGATGCAGCAGGCGCCCGGTTTCATAGAGCGGCAGTCCCATGACGCCTGAGTAGCTACCCTGAAGCTCGGCGACGAAGAGCGCGCCAAGGCCCTGGATGCCGTAGCCGCCGGCCTTGTCCTGCGGTTCGCCGCTCGCCCAGTAGGCCAGTCGCTCGCGGTCGTCGATGGCGCGAAAGCGAACCCGGCTCGTGCTCAGCGCGTACCGAACCTCACCGGCCTGGGCAAGCGCCACCCCGGTCAGCACCTGATGCGTGCGCCCGGACAGACGCGCCATCATGAGCAGGAAATCGGGTCGGTCGAGCGGTTTTCCCAGGATCTCGCCGTCGATGATCACGGCGGTGTCGGCGGCCAACACCGGGCGCGGGTCTCCGGTCGGAATCCCCAATCGGCCCGCCTGAGCCTTTTCAATCGCGATCCGCCGCACATAGTCCTCGGGCGATTCGCCCGGACCCGGAGTCTCGTCCACGTCCGCCGCGACCTGAGCGAAGCGCACTCCGATCTGGTTCAGCAACTCGCCCCGGCGCGGCGAGCGCGAGGCCAGATAGAGATGATGGTCGGTTTCGCTCATGCTGGAGACGAACTCCTTGGCGTACTTGGCGCCTTTGCGGTTCAAAACACGGCTCGATCACCCAGCCCGATGATAGGGATGTCCCTGGGTCAGACTCCAGGCACGATAGATCTGCTCGGCGAGGATGACGCGCACCAGCGGATGCGGAAAGGTCAGGGCCGAGAGCGACCAGCGCTCGCGCGCCTGCGCCAGACAGTCCTCCGACAGCCCGTCGGCCCCGCCGACCACGAGCGCCCGATCACGCCCATCGGCCAGCCAGTCGCGCAGCCGGCCCGCCAGCGTCTCGGTACTCCAGGAACGCCCGCGCTCGTCGAGCACGATCACATCCGCGCCCTTGGGGATGGCCTTGAGGATGCGCCGCCCTTCTTCTTCGCGCGCCTGACGCACATTGGTGGTCTTGGCGCGATGGACCGGGTCGATCTCGACCAGATGCAGGGCGCACTCGGGCGGCAGCCGCTTGGCGTATTCGCGATAACCCTCTTCGATCCAGCCCGGCATCCGCCGGCCGACACACATCAGATGAATCCGCATACGACACTCGATTTCGATCAGTCCCGACATCATCCTCCATCCCGGTGCCCGACGTAAACGCGCGCCGACCGAGACCCAAACGCACCCCCCGACCTGAGCGGGCGCTTTCAGCGTCCATCCGCTTGCGTTATGATCGCCGTTCGCGAATTTCGAATCCCGTCCGCGTCGCGACCTCGGTCCAGGCACACGGACGGAACAGACCAGCACATCCCGAGGTCGACGCACGACCACGGGCAACGGAGAAACACGATGGGCGTCGGTGGCATCAGTATCTGGCAACTCCTGATCATCCTGTTGATCGTCGTCTTGCTGTTCGGCACCAAGCGGCTGAAGAGCATCGGCTCGGATCTCGGCGAGGCCATCCGCGGCTTCCGCAGCTCCATGTCGAACTCCGACAAGAGCGATGAAGACAGCGCCCGCGAGAGCGCGACCATCGCCCAGTCCAACGAGGCGCGTCCGGGTGATACGAGCACCCAGTCGCGTCCGGCCGATACTGCCGCCAATCGCGATCGCCCCTGAGCCGATCGTCCCGCCAACCGGATGCGTGATCCGCTGGACCTGACCTAGATGTTCGACGTCGGCTTTCAAGAACTGATCCTGGTGGCGATCGTGGCCCTGGTCGTGGTCGGCCCCGAGCGCCTGCCGCGCGTGGCGCGCGTGGCGGGCAAGTGGGTCGGGCACGCACGGCGCACGCTGGCCAACGTCAAGCACGAGATCGATCGCGAGCTCAAGGCCGAGGAACTCAAGAAGATCCTCGACGAGCAGGCGCGACACAATCCGCTCCAGACCATCCTGGAAGAACCGGCGAAGACCATGCCCCGCCCGGCGACCACGACCGAGCCGCAGACGACTCAGAGCGGCTCGTCTCCGTCGAACGACCCGCTCGCCAAGTAAGGCGATCTGCGAGAAAGAATCGACTCCGTGCAGCATGTGGTGAGCGCCGCGAACCGCATCAGTCGCGGTCGATGCGGTTCGTTCCTCACCGCATCCTACGGGTAGAGGCCCTTGTTCCGGCCCACCGGACGCCGCATCTTGTCGGGGTCGAGCCAATCTCAACCCCCAACGAGCCCAGACCCGATCCATGCCGCGCCGTATCCTGCCGATCCTGATCCTCGCTCTGGGGGTCGGGATCTTCGTCGCCCTCAAGGCGACCCGCCCCACCCCGCATCCCGTCCAGCCCAGTGAACGGATCTGGCGTGTGGAAGTGACTCAGGTCACGCCCGCCGATCATCGCCCGATCCTGGCGCTCTTCGGTCGGGTCGAGGCGCCGGATCGCCTCCAGGCCGCCGCGCCCGTGGCCGGACGGCTGCTGGAGGTTCATGTCCGCGACGGTGATCGCGTTGCGATCGGTGCCCTGCTGGCGCGGCTCGATCCGAACGATCTCCAGCCGCGTCTGACCAGGGCGCGCGCCGATCTGGAGAAAGAGCGTCTCAAACTGAGCCACGACCGTCAGGCGCTGGAGCAGGAACGCGAGATCCTGCGTCTGGCCCGACAGGCGCTGGAGCGCGCCGAGACCGTGCAGTCCAAGCAACTCGGCTCGGTCTCCAGCGTCGACGAGGCGCGCGAGCAATACGCCCGCGCCCAGCTCGCCGTGACACTGCGCGAGCAGTCGATCGCCGAACATCCGGCGCGGCTGGCGGCCCTGGAAGCGGCGCTGGCCGAAGCCGAACGCGATCTGGCGCGCGGCACCATCCACGCGCCCTTCGACGCCCGCATCGGCGTGGTCGCGGCGGCGCCGGGCGATCAGCTCCAGCCCAACCAGACCATCCTCACGCTCTATCCGCTCGATGGACTCTATGTGCGCGCCAAGGTGCCGGGCGTGCACAGCGAGGAACTGCGCGCCGCGCTCGACGGCGGCGAGCGCCTGACGGCCACCGGCTCGCACGCCGGCCGCCCGGTCAGGGCCGTGCTCGAACGGCTGGCCGGCGAGGCCGACGCGCGCGGCGTCGATGCCCTGCTGCGACTCGATCCCGAATCCAGCCTGCCGCTCGGCGCCTTCGTCGATCTGCGGCTGGAACGCCCGGTCGCGCCCGACACCATCGCCCTGCCCTTCGCCGCCCTGCATGGCGGAGATCGCGTCTTCGCGGTGCGCGACGGGCGGTTGAAAGGGCTGCGCATCGAACGGGTCGGCGAACTCGACACCGGTGCCGGCGAGGGCCGCGTCCTGCTGCGCGTGCCCGAACTCCAGCCCGGCGAGCCGGTGATGCGCACCCACCTGCCCAATGCCATCGACAGCCTCAAGGTCGAGATCGTCGAATGAATACGAGTCTGATCGCCGTCTTCGTCCGTCATCCGCTGCTGGCCAATCTGCTGATGGCCGGAATGCTGATCCTGGGCGCCATCAGCCTGACGCGGATGAACATCCAGTTCTTCCCGACCTTCGCGCTCGACATCATCTCGGTGCGCGTGGTCTGGAGCGGGGCCTCGGCCGAGGACGTCGAGAGCGGCATCGTCATCCCGCTGGAAGAGCGGCTCAAGACCGTCGACGGACTCAAGAAGCTGACCGCGACCGCCGCCCAGGGCATCGCCAGTCTGTCGGTCGAACTCCAGGAGAACACCGACCCGCTGCTCGCGCTCGATCAGGTGCGCCAGCGGGTCGACGAGTTCCGCAATCTGCCCAGGGACGCCGAAACACCCCAGATCAGCCGTATCTCGCGGTATGAGCCGGTGGCGCGGCTGCTGGTCTCCGGCCCGAGTCTGGCCGATCTGCGCCCCTGGGTGCGCCAGTTCGAGCGCGAGCTGCTGGCGCGCGGCATCGATCGCGTCGACCTCTCGGGTCTGCCCGAGGAGCGCATCGCCATCGAGGTGCCGGGGCGGGCGCTGGAGACGCTCGGACTCTCGCTCGACGGCATCGGCGAGCAGATCGGACGGATCGCGCGCGACCTGCCGTCCGGCATCGCCGGCGAGGCCGACGGCGCGCGCGAGCTGCGCAGTCTGGAACAGCGTCGCGACCCGCTCGCCTTCGAGGATCTGGCCATCGTCAGCGACGAACGCGTGCTGGTGCGTCTGGGCGACGTGGCCGCCATCGTGCGCGAGGCGCGCCCGGCGAGTCTGACGCTCGAACCCATCCCGGTGGGACTCGACCCCGAGCCGCTCGCCGACAAACCGGCGAGCGTGGAACTGCTGGTCCAGCGTGCCGAACAGGGCCATTCGCTCAAGGCGGCCAAGATCTTCGACGACTGGCTCGCCGACACCCGTTCGACCCTGCCGCCGGCGATCGATCTGCGCGTCTTCGATGCCCAGTGGGAAGTCATCGCCGACCGTATCGACCTGCTGATCCGCAACGGACTCCAGGGGCTGACCCTGGTGCTGATCCTGCTGTTCGTCTTTCTGCCGGGGCGGGTCGCCTTCTGGGTGGCGATGGGCATCCCGACCGCCTACATGGCCACGCTCGCCCTGCTCTGGGCCTTCGGCGGCAGCATCAACATGATGAGCCTGTTCGGGCTGCTGCTCACGCTCGGCATCATCGGCGACGATGCCATCGTGGTCGGCGAACATGCCGAAACGCGCTACCGTCTGGGTCTGCCGCCGGCGGAGGCCGCGCTGGTCGGCGCGCAACGCATGTTCTGGCCGATCGTCGCCTCGGGGCTGACCACCATCGCCGCCTTCCTGCCGCTGATGCTGGTCGGCGGCATCATGGGCAATATCCTCGGCGACATCCCCTTCGTGGCCATCATGGTGCTGGCGGCCTCGCTGCTGGAAGTCTTCTTGGTCATGCCGATGCATCTGCGTTCGGCCTTCGAGCATCACAAGGACGCGACCGTGCCGCGCTGGCGCGAGCGGGTGAACGCCGGATTCGATCATTTCCGCGATCAAATCTATCGGCCGCTGGTGGTCTGGGCGCTGCACTGGCGCGGGGTCACGGTCAGTCTGGTGGCTGTGTTCATGCTGCTGGCGATCGGGCTGCTGGCCGGCGGACGGGTGCCCTTCGTGTTCTTCCCCACGCCTGAGTCCCAGGTGGTCTTCGCCAACGCGACCTTCGTCGCCGGGACGCCGCGCGAGCAGACGGCGGCGTTCGTCAAGGAACTGGAACGCGCGCTGATCGCGACCGATGAACAGTTCGGCGGCGGGCTGATCGAATCGGCGGTCGCCCGGCTCGGGTCGACGATTTCGGTGGGTGTCGGGGCGGGCGCTGCGGGCGATCAGCTCGCCTCGATCCTGGTGCAGTTGGTGCCGTCGGAGTATCGCGAGGTGCGCAACGAGCCATTCCTCGCCGCCTGGCGCGCCAACACCCGGATGCCGGCCGGGCTGGAGAGTCTGGTGATCTCGGCACAGCGCGCCGGGCCGCCGGGGCGCGATCTGACGCTGCGGCTCATGGGTCAGGATGCCGACCGGCTCAAGTCCGCCGCGCTGGAGCTGGCGCAGAGTCTGGAGAGCGTGCCGGGCGTCTCGGACATGGTCGACGACATGCCGTTCGGGCGCGAACAGCTCATCTATCGGCTGACGCCGGCCGGTCAGGCGCTGGGTTTCACCACCGAGTCGCTCGGCCGCCAACTGCGCGCGGCCTTCGACGGCTATCCGGCGCAACTGGTCCAGGTCGGACAGGACGAGCTGGAGGTGCGGGTGCTGCTTCCGCGCGCCGAGCGCGTCCGGCTCAATACCCTGGAACAACTGCTGGTGCGCGCGCCGGACGGGCGGTTCGTGCCCCTGACCACGGTGGCGAGCTGGGAGACCCGGCGCGGCTTCGAGGCCCTGCGTCACGCCGACGGACGGCTCGCCGTCGAGGTCTCGGCCGACATCGATCGCGCGCTGGCCACGCCCGACAACGTCCGCGAAGCCCTGGAGCGCGATCTGCTGCCGCGTCTGGTGTCGCACTACGGCATCGACTACAGCTTCGAAGGCCGCGCCGCCGATCAGCGCGAGACGCTCGGCGACATGCGGCTGGGGCTGGTCCTGGGGTTGGTGCTGATCTATATGATCCTGGCGGCGGTGTTCGGAAGCTGGGGCTGGCCGCTGGTGGTGATGACCGCCATTCCGCTCGGCTTGGTCGGCGCGATCGGCGGGCACTGGATCCTGGGACTGGATCTGACGCTGCTGTCGCTGTTCGGGCTGTTTGGACTCTCCGGGATCGTGGTCAACAATGCCATCATCCTGGTCAGCATGTATCACGGGCTGCGCGAGGAGGGGATGGAGGTCGATGAGGCGCTGGTGGAGGCGGCGGTGTCGCGTCTGCGCGCGATGCTGCTGACCTCGGCGACGACGGTGGTGGGGCTGGGGCCGCTGATCTTCGAGACCAGTCTCCAGGCGCAGTTCCTGATCCCGATGGCGGTGTCGCTGGCGTTCGGGGTCGGCTTCTCGACCGTGCTGGTGCTGATCTTCACCCCGGCGCTGCTGTCGCTGCATGAGAGTCTGCATCGGCGTCTGGCGCGCGGTTGGGCCTGGCTCAATGGTCGGCCGTATCGCCCTCAACAGGCTCGCTAGCGACCCCGAGATCACAGGCTCGAATCGCTCACGTCACACCGGCAACGCTTGCTTGTGGCGTGCTATCCGGCGTGGGATGATCGCGCCGGCAACCTCCCGATGCGTCCTCGATCCATTCGGCCTCAACGCCCCAGACCACCATGATGTCCTCCCTCAAGACAGAGTCCGCCCGGCTGCACGACGATCACAATCCAAGCGCCATCTCGCTCCTCGGCTGGCTGCGCCGCGCCGTCCCGCCGCTGCTGATCCTGGTGACGGTGCTCGCCGCCTGGAACGAGCTCCAGGGGTTCGACGTCCACGCCCTGCACGAGAGCGTGCGCCGACTGCCGGTCGGTCTGCTGATCGGGCTGCAATTGCTCGCATTCGCCGCCGTCGCCCAGATGATCCTCTACGACTGGTGGATGGCGCGCTGGCTCAAGCTGGATCTGCCGCTGCCCAAGCTCGCCCGCTATAGCTGGGTGGCCAACACCATCAACAACCTGGTCGGACTCTCGGGTCTGGCCGGTTCCGGCATCCGCCTCCTGCTGCTCACGCGCGAGGGGGTGGCGACCCGCACCGCCTCGATCTATGCGGGCTTGATCATGCTCTCGATCCCGGTGGGACTCTCGGTGCTGATCCTGTTCGCGCTGCTCCAAGGGTATACCACGCTGGTACCGGGGATCATTCCGCAATGGGCCGTGAGCGCCGTGCTGATCGCCTATGCCGCCTATCTGCCGGCCTTCCTCGTGCTGGTGGGCAGTCGGGCCGTGCTGCACCGGGTGCTGAGCGGCGAGACCCGACTCGGCTGGTCGTGCGGATTGGGGCTGGTCGCGCTCTCGGTGATCGACTGGCTGCTGGCGGTGCTGGTCGCCTGGTGCTGTCTGGCCGCCACGGGCGCGCCCATCGCGCCGGGTCTCTTCCTCGCCGCCTTCACCTTCGCGGCGACCCTGGGCGTGGTGAGCCTGATCCCCGGCGGGATCGGCGTCTTCGATGCCGCGCTGCTGGTGATGCTGACGGGCGCCGGCGCTCCCGCCGAGGCGTCGGCGGCGGGGGTGCTGATCTTCCGGCTGGTCTATTACCTGATTCCCTGGCTGACCGGCGTCTATCTTGGGAGCGGACTGCTGACCTCGACCGAGTCGCCGGTCCTGACCCGGTTCGCGCGGCACTGCCAGGACAATCCGCTGCTCGGTCTGCTGCGGCTGTCGCTCCAGATCGTCTCGCATCTGGGCATGCGCCTGCTCGCCCTGCTCACCTTCGCCACCGGACTGCTCCTGCTCGCCTCCGCCGCCCTGCCGACCCTGGAGGAGCGCCTGGAGCGCCTGCTGCTGGTGCTGCCGCAGGGCGCCATCGAACTGTCCCATCTGCTCTCGGTGGGCGTCGGGGTGCTGCTGATCGCCCTGGCGCGTGGGATCGGAAAACAGGTGCGTAGCGCCTACCGGATCTCGCTTCCGCTGCTCCTGGGCGGCGCCCTGCTCAGTCTGTTGAAGGGCGCTGCGGCAGAACAGGTGGTCTTCCTGCTGGTCGTGGCCGGACTGCTCCGGCTGAGACGCGAAGCCTTCTACCGTGTCTCCTACCCGCTGCTCGGCCCGCGCAGTCTGCTGTGGCTGCTGGCACTCCTGGCCAGCGTCGCCGGTTATGTCCTGTTCGGCGCCTGGCTGCACGCCGAGGGACTCGGCGACCCCGGACTCTGGCTCCAGTCCGGACCCGATCAGCACAGCGCCCGCTTCCTGCGCTCGCTGCCGCTAGCGATCCTGGTGCTGGCCGGCTGGCTCGCCTGGGGGCTGTTCCGCATGCCCCGGCCCGAATTCCCGCCGACCGATCGCGCCGCGCTCGTCCAGGCACGCGACTGGCTCGAAGCCAACGACGGCGGAACCTTCGCCCATCTGCTGTTCATGGGCGACAAGCATCTGCTCCAGGCCGCCGATGGGCGCTGTCTGATCCAGTACAAACGGATACGCAATCGTCTGGTCGCCCTGGGCGATCCCATGGGAGACACGCAATCGCTGGCGCGCGCGCTGCTCGAATTCCGCGATCTGGCCGATCAGCACGACCTCGACCCGGTGTTCTACGAGATCGGCAACGCGCATCTGCATCTCTATCACGACTGCGGCTTCGCGCTGTTCAAGGCCGGCGAGATGGGGCTGGTGTCGCTGGCCGATTTCACGCTTGCCGGACAGCGCAACAAGAGTCTGCGCACCAAGGTCAATCGCGCCGTGCGCGACGGCTTGACATTTGAGGCGCTGCGGACGCCGCCGGACGAGCCGACCTGGGCCGAACTGGAATCGGTGTCGAACGCTTGGCTGAGCGAGCGCGGCAGCGGCGAAAAAGGCTTTTCATTGGGCACCTTCGACCGCGACTATCTGTCCTGGGGACCGCTGCTGCTGGTGCGTCAAGGTGGGCGCCTCATCGCCTTCGCCAGTCTGATGCCCTCTTATCGCGGTCGTCAGGAGATAGGGATCGACCTGATGCGGTATCTGCCCGGCGTCCCCTATGTGACCATGGACTTCCTGTTCACACGGGCGATCGAGTGGGCGCGCGACGAGGGTTACGCCTGGCTCAATCTGGGCATGGCGCCCCTGAGCGGTGTCGGCAAGATCCGCTATGCCCGTCCCGACGAACGTCTGGCGCGACTGGCCTACGACTATGGCAACCGGCTCTACAACTACAAGGGACTGCGCGACTTCAAGGAGAAATTCCACCCGGTCTGGCAGAGCCGCTATATTGCCTATCCGTTCTATCGTTCGCTGCCGACGCTCCTGATCGATCTGGCCGCCCTGATCGCCGGGGGCTACGGACGCCTCCTGATCAAACCCTGATCCACGACCATGCGCCTCATCTCCATGCCCTTCCGGATCATCCGGTTCGCGCGACGGCGGCCGATGCTGCTGTGTCTGCTGGCGTTCGCCGCCCCGGCGCCCGCCGTCGTCCACGAGCAGACCCTGAACCACGCTGGGCGGGCGCTGCATCTGGTCTACCCGCAAGACGCGCCGCAAGGGATGGTGCTCTTCCTGCCGGGTTCAGCAGGCTGGGACGATGCCGCACGCTCCAGGGCGCGCGAAGTCGCCAATTTGGACTATCTGGTCGTCGGGATCGACTGGTCGCATCCGGCGCCGAAACCGCCCTGGTGGGATCTGGGGTCGCATCTGGCGCGCGGTCTGCACTGGCTCGACAGACGCTGGGCCGGGCAACCGGACGTGCCAACGGACACGGCCTGCTGGGACATGGGCGCCGAGCTGGCCGAAACGGCGCGCTGGTCGCGGGCGCGCGTTGCACTGCCCAAGGGCCGGCTGCCGATCCTGCTGGGCCAGGACGAGGGCGCGGCCCTGGTCTACACGGCGCTGCTGCAATCGCCCCCGCGCCGATTCCATGCGGCGCTGAGCCTGGATTTCCGTCCGCGCTGGCCAGTCGCGACGCTGCCCTGCGAATGCGCCGGCTGGAGCGCCGCGCGACTGGAGGGCGACCAGTTGAAACCCGCCCCTCAGGTTCCGGCGGCCTGGTTCCTGTTCGAGCAGAACGGCTCGCCGGACGACTCGGAACGCGCCGCCGCCTTCATCGATGGGATGGGCAATGCGCGTCTGGCGAGCGAGGCACCGCTCCCGGCGTCCACAGCGCCGGCAGAGACGGATCAGACGAGCGATACCGAGCCGCTCTCGCCGTTCCTCTCGCTCCTGCAATGGCTCGATCCGCGCATCCCCGATCAGGTCGGGGTGGTCTCGGCCCAGGCCGACACCGCCGGTCTGCCGCTCACCGAGGTCCGGGCCGAGCACGAAGACCCCACGACCTTCGCCATCATGCTCTCGGGCGACGGCGGCTGGGCGGCGCTCGACCGGAGTGTGAGCGCAACCCTGGCCGAACAGGGTGTCAGCACGGTCGGCTGGGATGCGTTGAGCTATTTCTGGAAACCGCGTTCACCGGACGAGACGGCGGCGGATCTGACACGGGTGCTGCGTCATTATCTGGAGACCTGGCACAAGGAGCGGGTGGTCCTGATCGGCTACTCGTTCGGCGCCGAGGTCATGCCCTTCATGGCCAATGGTCTGCCGCCCGAGCTGCGTTCGCGCGTCTCGCTCGTGGCTTTGCTCGGGCTCGGGCCGACGGCCGTGTTCGAGTTCCACATGAGCGACTGGCTCGGCGGCGCGCGCGGCGAGCAGGCCCGTCCGGTGCGTCCTCAGATCGAGCAGCTCGGCTGGACGCGCACGCTCTGCATTCATGGGCTGGAGGAAGAAAACAGCCTCTGTCCCGAGTTGCAACCACTCGGCGTCAGGGTCGAGGGCGTCCCCGGCGATCATCACTTCGACGAGGACTACGCGGGAGTCGCGCGGCTGATATTGAGAGGTCTGGCGCCCTGATCGATCAAGCCCGAATCAGGGTGACACACCGTCCGGCCGGGGTCTGGCGCTCCAGACTGGTGGTACGCGCCTCGATCGGCGGCTGACCGGATCGGCGATCGAAGATCACCAGCCAGCCGAAGTCCAGCCCCAGATCGGCCAGATAGTCGTCGAGCCGGCGCAAACCCTCGGGGAGCGGGTCGGGCCGTCCGTCGCGCCAGACCTTGAGTTCGATGCCCAAGGTCAGGGACGCATAGCGCAGGCAAAGATCCATCCGTCCCGAGCCGATGGCGTATTCGCGCGCTCCAGGCTGCCGACCCCTCAGGTTATCCCGCAGAGTTCTGCCTATGCGCGAGACCCCTCCAGCCCCAGCGTCCCGCTTCGATTCCGCCATGGTCGCCGCCGGAATCGCGGAGAATCATCGGCCATATTTTCGCCGCCGGCTGCGGTTCTATCCGGACTTTTGCCGGAAGTACCAACAAGACTCCACCCATCATTCAAGCCTCACCGCCTTCGACGCCAAGCTCCGGGACCAAGCCCCCTGTCAAACCCCGCCATAATGCTCCCGCTCCCCCAGCCACCGATCAATCAACGGCGTAACGAGTTCGGGATACCCCACGAGCAACAGATCCGCCGCCCGCTGCGCCTCGGCAATCAGCGGCTGATCCCGCAACGGATCGGCAATCCGGAACTGAATACTCCCCGTCTGGCGCGTCCCCAACACCTCACCCGCCCCCCGAATCGCCAAATCACGCTCGGCAATCTCAAACCCACTGGTCGAATCACGAATGATCCCCAGCCGCTCACGCGCAATCGCCGACAGCGGCGCGTGATAGAGCAGCAGACAATAACTCTCCACCGACCCACGCCCAACCCGCCCGCGTAATTGATGCAACTGCGCCAAACCCAACCGCTCCGGATTCTCGATGATCATCAAACCGGCATTCGGCACATCGACCCCGACCTCGATCACCGTGGTCGCCACCAGCAGATCCAGCGCACCGGACGCAAACGCCGCCATCACCGCATCGCGTTCCTGGCTCTTGAGCCGACCATGCACCAACCCGACCCGCAATCCATCCAGACACTCGCTCAACTGGCGCGCCGTATCCTCGGCCGCCTGACACTCCAGCACCTCCGACTCCTCGATCAGCGTACAGACCCAATACGCCTGACGCCCCGCCAGACACGCCTGACGCACCCGCTCAATGACCTCGTCGCGCCGCGTATCCGGCACCGCGCGCGTGACGATCGGCGTGCGTCCGGGCGGCAGCCCGTCGATCACCGACAGATCCAGATCGGCATAGAGCGTCATCGCCAGCGAGCGCGGAATCGGCGTCGCGGTCATGATGAGCTGATGCGGCGCCCTGTCCTCGCCCCCGCCCTTCTCGCGCAGTTTCAACCGCTGATGGACGCCGAAGCGATGCTGCTCGTCGATGATGACCAGCCCCAGATCCTGAAACGCCACGTCGTCCTGCAACAGCGCATGGGTGCCGACCACGATCGGCGCCGCGCCCGAGGCGATCGCCGCCAGCCGTTCATCACGCTCGCGCCCCTTGTGACGCCCGGCCAGCCACATAGGTTCGAGCCCGAGCGCACCGAGCCAGCCGCTCAGACTGCGATGATGCTGCTCGGCCAGCAGCTCGGTCGGCGCCATGAGCGCGGCCTGACAACCCGACTCCAGCGCCTGGAGCGCGGCCAGCGCCGCCACCACCGTCTTGCCCGCGCCCACGTCGCCCTGGAGCAGCCGCTGCATCGGCCGCGACTGCGCCAGATCGGCCGCGATCTCGGCCACCACCCGCTCCTGAGATTCGGTGAGCCGGAACGGCAGACTGGCCCGCAAGCGCTTGCGCAAGCCGCCATCGCCGCCCAGCACCGGCGCCGAGACGCGCCGCTGTTCCAGCCGCATCCGGCGCAGACTCACCTGATGCGCGACCAGTTCCTCGAAGGCCAGCCGGGCGAAGGCCGGATGCCGACCCTCAGTCAGATCCTGGAGCGGCGTACCGACCGGCGGACGATGCAGAAAGGCCAGCGCCTCGGTCAGGGTCGGCAGCTTCATGGATTCGAGGATCTCGGGCGGCAGCAGCTCGGCCGGCGCGGTGCGCTCCATGAGCGCCAGTGCCTGATCGGTCAGGCCGCGCCAGCGCGTTTGCTGAAGCCCCTCGGTCGAGGGATAGATGGGGGTCAGACAGGCCGCGATCGGCTCATCGGCCTCGGGGCGCAGGAGATGGTATTCGGGATGCACCATCTCCAGCGACTGCGGCCCCTGACGCACCTCGCCATAGCAGCGCACCCGCTCGCCGGGTTTGAGCGCGGCGGCCTGCTGGGGCGAGAAATAGAAGAAGCGCAACAGCAACCCGGCGCCGAGCGCGTCCCCGATCCAGACCTTCAGCGAGCGCCGCCGCCCGAGACCGATACCGGACTCCAGGATCTCGCCCTCGACCCAGGTCTCGACCCCGACCTCGATCTCGGTCAGCGGCGTCAGCCGGGTGCGATCCTGATAGCGCAGCGGCAGATGGAACAGCAGATCCTGGACCGTGCGAATACCGAGCCGTTCGAGCCGCTCGGCGATCTTCGGCCCGACCCGGTCGAGCGTGCGCGCCGGAATCCGGTCCAGCCCCTGATTCACGGCCCCGGAATCCGGCGCCACGGGCGTCACACCGGATGGGCCGGCGATGATCCCGGCTTCGGACATGTCGTCGCGGACTCCCTCAGTCATCGGCGCCACTGTGATTCGAGTCGGTTGCTACACCCTGGCGCCGTGGCAGTATTCGCCCGTCACCAGGTCGAACTGACGCGCGTCCCGTCCGGAGCGTCCTTGCGCGAACGGATCGCCTGGGCGAGCTGATGCACGGCCATGGCGTAATAGGTGCTGTGATTGTAGCGTGTAATCACGTAGAAGTTCTTGAGTCCCAGCCAGTATTCATAGCCGCCCTGGGCGTCGAGTTCGAGCAGGCTGACGGTGCCGGTACGACCGAGCGCGCGCGTGGGCTTGATGCCGCGTCCGGCAAGCTCGTTCAAGCCGTAGCTGGTGTTGAAGCCGCTCTTCAGCGCTCGCGCGGCCGCCGGTGATTCGACGCTCGCACGCACGGCCACCGCCTCGCCCGGCTGCCAGCCGTGGTGGCGGAAATAGTTGGCCACGCTGCCGATGGCGTCGGCCGGATTCCAGAGGTCGCGATGGCCGTCGCCATCGTGATCGACCGCATGATCGCGGAAGCTCGACGGCATGAACTGCCCCAGCCCCATGGCGCCGGCGAAGGAACCGCGCGGTGCGAAGGGATCGATGTTCTCCTCGCGCGCCATGATCAGGAAATTCTCCAGCTCGCCGGTGAAATACTCGGCGCGACGCGGATAGGCGAAGGCGAGCGTGGCCAGGGCATCGATGATGCGCGTCTTGCCGGTGAAGCCGCCGTAGCGCGTCTCCACGCCGATGATGGCGACGATGTATTCGGGCGGAACGCCATAGTGCGCGGCGGCACGATCGAGCGCCGCCTCGTTGCGACGCCAGAAGGCCACGCCGTTGTTGATGGAGTCCTCGCCGAGGAACTTGGCCCG
Source organism: Allochromatium tepidum (assembly GCF_018409545.1). Taxonomy (GTDB): domain Bacteria; phylum Pseudomonadota; class Gammaproteobacteria; order Chromatiales; family Chromatiaceae; genus Thermochromatium; species Thermochromatium tepidum_A. The sequence continues at coordinate 2,681,843 of NZ_AP024563.1, forward strand.
ATAGCGCGTCCAGGCCCCGGTCGGGCCGGTGCTCTTACTTGGCGCCTGCTGGTCCATCAGATCGATGATGGACTGCTGACGCCGTGCACCCGAAAGGATCGCCGCCGTGCGCTCAGGTGAATAGCCATGCTGGCGCATACGCGCGATGAAAGCGTCGACGCCGGGCGCACCGGCAAAGTCACCGCTGACCGGGACGTGCATGGCGTTATAGGCGCCATCGTCGCGCGTCGACGACGTACCGCAACCGACCAGCAGCAGCGCCAGCAAAGGGATGAATCTCAATATGGACATGATGGAACGGCCTCCAGGCGCGCGGAACGACACAGGTATTTTCAATCGAGCACCAGGATGGCATCCATTTCGACCTTGGCGCCCTTGGGCAGGGCCGCCACGCCGATGGCCGCACGCGCCGGATAGGGTTCCTGGAAATACTCGGCCATGATCTGATTGACCAAAGCGAAGTCGTTGAGGTCGGTGAGAAAGACATTGAGCTTGACGATATCGCTCAGATCGCCGCCGGCCGCCTGGGCGACCGCGCGCAGATTGTCGAAGACGCGCCGGATCTGGGCGCTCATGTCGCCCTCGATCAGTTCCATGGTCTCGGGCGCCAGCGGAATCTGGCCGGAGAGATAGACGGTCCGATCGACGCGGACGGCCTGTGAATAGGTGCCGATGGCGCGCGGTGCCTGATCGGTGCGGATGATCTGTTTGCTCATAGTGTCGGTCTCTCTCCAGTCAGGGTCAGGACGCGAACAGCCGTTGCCGGCAGTATCGGCGGTTATTGGGCGCGGTATCGCCATGGCGGTTTATAATCGCAGTCTTATCGATTCCGGATCAACCGCCATGCCCGCTCTCTATCAATCCAATCTGCCCCATCTCGAACTGATCGCGCGCGGCAAGGTCCGCGATCTCTATCGCATCGACGACGATCATCTGCTGGTCGTGGCCAGCGACCGGCTGTCGGCCTTCGACGTGGTGCTGCCCGATCCCATCCCCGGCAAGGGCGAGGTGCTGGCGCGGTTGTCGCGCTTCTGGTTCGCGCGCACGGCCGACATCATCCCCAATCATCTCACCGACATTCCGGTGTCTTCGGTCGTGACCGATCCGCAGGCGCTGGCCGAACTCGGCGACCGTGCCATGGTGGTGCGCCGCTTCGAGCCGCTGCCGGTCGAGGCCATCGTGCGCGGCTATCTGATCGGCTCGGGCTGGAAGGACTATCAGGCCACGGGTTCGGTCTGCGGCATCGCCCTGCCGTCGGGTCTGCGTCAGGCCGACCGGCTGCCCGAGCCCATCTTCACGCCCTCGACCAAGGCCGAGCTGGGCGCGCACGACGAGAATGTCGATTTCGCCCACACGGTTAGGCTGATCGGTCGCGCGCTGGCCGAGCAGGTGCGTGATACCAGTCTGGCCATCTACCGGCGCTGCGCGGCCCATGCGCTGGAGCGCGGCCTCATCATCGCCGACACCAAGTTCGAGTTCGGACTCGACGACGACGGACGGCTGTATCTGATCGACGAGGCCCTGACGCCGGATTCGTCGCGCTTCTGGCCGGCCGACGATTATCAGCCGGGCATGAGTCCGCCGAGCTTCGACAAGCAGTTCGTGCGCGACTATCTGGAGACGCTCGACTGGGACAAGACCCCGCCCGGTCCCAAACTGCCCCCGGAGATCATCGAGCGCACAGCGGCCAAATATCGCGAGGCCGAAGAACGGCTGACAGCCTGAGACCCGCCAACCTTCTAAGGAGCACGGCACCGTCGCTGTCCGGCGCCCGGCTCCACACACTTAAGTCGTACCTCTCAATCGACCATGAACCGACTCCAGTCGCTCTTCCAGACGCTGCGGACGCAACATCCGCTGACCACCGGCAAGCAAGCCATCGGCGCACTCGATTGGTCCTGGACCACGCCCTACAAAGCCTGGCTGCCGCAAGTCACGGCACGCGATGTGCGCGCCGATCTCCTCGCCGCCCTCACCGGTGCCATCGTGGTGCTGCCGCAGGGCGTGGCCTTCGCCACCATCGCCGGGATGCCGCCCGAATACGGTCTCTACGCGGGCATGGTGCCGGCGATCATCGCGGCCTGGTTCGGTTCATCGCGTCATCTGGTCTCGGGACCGACCACGGCGGCCTCGGTGGTGCTGTTCTCGGCGCTCTCGACCATGGCCGTCCCCGGAACGCCGGATTACGTCACGCTGGCTTTGACCCTCACCTTCATGGTCGGTGTGATCGAGCTGACACTGGGCTTTGCGCGCATGGGGACATTGGTCAACTTCATCTCGCACTCGGTGGTGGTGGGTTTCACGGCCGGCGCGGCGGTGCTGATCGCGGCCAAACAGCTCAAGCACTTCTTCGGTCTCGACATGGACAGCGGCGGCCATCTGCACGACATCCTGTTCGAGTTCTTCGCCCATGTGCTGGAGATCAACCCCAGTGCGACCCTGGTGGCCCTGACGACCCTGGGACTGGGCATCGCTTGCAAGCGCTGGCTGCCGCGCATCCCGTACATGATCGTCGCCATGCTGGGCGGCAGTCTGCCGGCGCTCGGACTCAACGACTGGCTCGGCGCGGAGACGACCGGCCTCGCGACCGTGGGCGCCCTGCCCGCGACCCTGCCGCCGCTGTCGGCGCCTTCGCTGACCCTGGAGCACATCCGTGAACTGGCGCCGGTGGCGCTGGCCGTGACGCTGTTCGCCCTGACCGAGGCGGTGTCCATCGCCCGTTCGCTGGCCGCGCGCGGCGGCTATCGCATCGACGGCAATCAGGAGTTCATCGGCCAGGGGTTGTCCAACATCGCCGGTTCCTTCTTCTCGGGCTATGTGGCCACCGGCTCGTTCAACCGCAGCGGCGTCAACTACGAGGCCGGCGCGCGCACGCCGCTGGCCTCGATCTTCGCGGCCCTGATGCTGATGGCGATCGTGCTGCTGGTCGCGCCCTATGCGAGCTATCTGCCCAAGGCGGCGATGGCTGGAGTCTTGTTCCTGGTGGCCTGGGGACTGATCGACTTCAAGGAGATCCGCCATATCCTGCATTCATCCGGGCGCGAGACGGCGGTGCTGGCCGTGACCTTTTTCTCGGCGTTGTTCCTGGATCTGGAGTTCGCGATCTTCGCCGGCGTGCTGCTGTCGCTGGTGCTCTATCTGGATCGCACCTCCAAGCCGCGCATCGTGAGCATGGCGCCCGATCCACGTCTGCCCAAGCACGCCTTTTCGAGCAATCCCGAGGTGGTTCAGTGTCCTCAACTGCGTTTCGTGCGTATAGACGGCTCGCTCTTCTTCGGCTCGGTCGCCCATGTCGAGCAGTATTTCGACCGACTGCGCGCTGAGCATCCCGCGCAGAAGCATCTGGCGCTGATCGCCAACGGCATCAACTTCGTCGACCTGCAGGGCGGTCATGCGCTGGTCGAGGAAGCCGCACGGCGGCGTCGGGACGGCGGCGGGATGTATCTGATCAACGTCAAGCAGGGCCTGTGGGAGTCGCTGGAGCAGTGCGGCTGTCTGGAGGCCACGGGCGGGCGTAATGTCTTCCAGTCGAAGACGGCGGCGGTGCGGGCGATCTATCAGAAGCTCGACAAGACGGTCTGCGCGACCTGTGACAAGCGCATCTTCCGGGAGTGCAACGAGGCCAAGCCGTCATGAAAGCGATGATCCTGGCCGCCGGTCGCGGCGAGCGGATGCGTCCGCTCACCGATCACACACCCAAGCCGCTGCTGGTCGCGGGCGGCAAGCCGCTGATCCGGCATCACATCGAGCGGCTGGCGGCGGCCGGCATCCGCGAGCTGGTCATCAATCATGCGCATCTGGGCGCGCAGATCGAAGCGGCGCTGGGGGATGGCTCGGCGTTTGGGGTCGAGATCCGCTATTCGCCCGAGGAACAGGCGCTGGAGACCGGCGGCGGGATCTTCCGCGCCCTGCCGTTGCTCGGCCCGGAACCCTTCCTGGTCGTCAACGGCGATGTCTGGACGGATGTCGATTTCGCCGGACTCGCGATCGCGACAGGGGATCTGGCGCATCTGGTGCTGGTCGACAATCCGCCCCACAATCCCGAGGGCGACTTCGCGCTGATCGACGGGCGCGTCCGGAGTGAGGGAGGGCCGCGCCTGACCTTCAGCGGCATCGGAGTCTATCGGCCCGAGCTGTTCGACGGCCGGTCGCCGGGCGCTTTTCCGCTCGCCCCGCTGCTCCGTCGGGCGATGGCCGCCGGTCGTGTCGGCGGCCGGCAACATGACGGACACTGGTTCGACATCGGGACGCCTGAGCGCCTAGCCACGTTGGACACCTGGCTGAATCGGTAGCCGAACAGCTCCGGCGGTTCACGGCCAACCTCAAAGATCGAACGCCTCGGGCGCCGGCCAGTCGATCCGTACTCCAGGCAGGGCGGCGACCTCGGTACGCCCGATCAATTCCAGCAGCTCGGGAGCACCGTAGCGGCCATCCTCGCCAAGGCGGTACAGCGTCAACAGCCGGTCAACCGGATGGATGAGCCAGTATTCACGCACGCCATGGCGTTCATAGAGCGCGCGTTTGTGAATCTGATCCCTCGCCGCCGTCGCCGGGGAGAGGATTTCGATCACCCAGTCCGGCGCGCCCCGAGCGCCCTTGTCGTCTAGGCGCGTGCGATCGCAAAACACCGCGATATCCGGTTGCACCACGGTATCGACCCGCTCGTCGGCCTCGTCGGTCTTGGGCAGACGTACATCGAAGGGCGCCACATAGAGACGGCAGCCTGTACCCTTGAGCTGCGGATGAATCTGGGCGACGCATTCGGTGATGAATTCCTGATGCAGGCGCGTCGGCGCCGGGCACATGGCGAAGGCTTCGCCATCGATCAGCTCCCAGCGCTCGTCCTCGGGCCAGCGGCAGTAATCGGCATAGGTGAATTGGCCTGTCTTTGCACCCAGTTGCGGCATCTCAAGCTCCTCAAGACGTATGAGTCTTCAGAAATTCCTCGAACGCATTGACCGGTAAGGGACGCCATATCCTATGCGATCCGGGGGTAGTCCTGCAAAAAGTAGTGGGAACGCAGTACAATAAATCCCATGCCAATCAAAGAGCGAATACGTAGCCATGATTTGTCCACGCTGTCATTCTTCCAAAGTGGTTAAAAACGGCAGTATTCATAACGGCAAGAGAAAATTTGCTTGTCAGGATTGCGGACGGCAATTTGTTGAAAAACCCGAAAACGAAATTTCACAGGAAAAAAAGATTTAGTTGATAAGCTCTTATTAGAACGGATCGTCGGCGCGCGCTATTTTCGGCTGGAGGATGGCGAATGGCGTCTGCGCCGCTGTCTCATGCCGTCCCATGCTCACCCGCGACGAGACCGTGATCCGCCAGGACTGTCTGTGCTATCTGATGGAGCGCTATCAGACACCGTCCGCCGCTTGGTAAGGGTTCAACAACGCCTTGGCTGTGGCGGTTCTTTCTCCCCCTTTCCCCAACCCCTCTCCCGCGAGGGGAGAGGGGTTCAGGCGGATACGTTCCGTCACTCAGGATTCAGCGCACCAGATCACCGGCCTGCCGGTCGGCGTGATAGGACGAGCGCACCATGGCGCCGCTGGCCACATTGGAGAAACCCATGTCCTCACCGGCCCGGTGCAGGGCGTCGAACTCGTCCGGGGTCCAGTAGCGGCGCACCGGCAGATGATCGCGCGAGGGCTGGAGATACTGCCCGAGCGTGAGCATGTCGCAGTCGTGGGCGCGCAGATCGCGCATGACGTCGAGCACCTCGTCCTGGGTCTCACCGAGTCCGAGCATGATCCCGGATTTGGTCGGAACCGAAGGATGACGCGCTTTGAACGCCTGGAGCAGTGTTAGGGAACCGGCATAATCGGCCCCCGGACGCGCCTCGCGATAGAGACGCGGGACGGTTTCGAGATTGTGATTGAAGACGTCCGGCACGGCTTCGCCCGCGAACTGATCAAGCGCCACCGACTCGCGACCGCGAAAATCCGGCACCAGGCATTCGAGCCGGGTATCTGGATTTCGTGCACGGATAGCACGCAGACAGTCGGCGAAGTGCCCTGCCCCGCCATCGCGCAGATCGTCGCGATCGACCGAGGTGATGACCACATAGCGCAATCCCAGGAGCGCGATCGACTCGGCCAGATGCGCCGGTTCGTCCGGGTCGGGCGGCTGAGGGCGACCGTGCGCGACGTCACAGAAGGGACAGCGACGGGTGCAGACATCGCCCAGGATCATGAAGGTCGCCGTGCCATGCGCGAAGCACTCGCCCAGATTCGGACACTGAGCCTCTTCGCAGACGGTCGCCAGCTTGCTCTCGCGCAACAGCTTCTTGATCCGCGCCACGCCCGGACCGACAGGCGCACGCGCACGAATCCAACTCGGCTTGCGCAGCACAGGAGCATTGGTCTCGACCTTGATCGGGATGCGCGCGAGCTTGTCCCGGCCGCGCTGGTGGGTGTCGGGTGTGGCGCGTGAGGGCGCGTTCAGAGTATCCGGCGTTGACATGGCGTCCTGGTCGAGCGGCGGGGAGCCGCAAAAGCTGAGTAAATCAGTCGCTCAGCATACGCTCGACGAGCAGCTTGAACCAGGGGGTGAACCACTCGGGATGCCGGCGCAGGGCGCGCTTGATCGCCGGCACCGACATCCAGCGCCAGGCGCCGACCTCGGTCGGATCGGGACGCGGAGTCTCGGTATGGACGCCGTAGAAGACGTGCAGATATTCGTGCTCGATCAGCCCGCTCGCCTGATCCGCGGCCCGGTAGACGAACTCGGCGCGCTCGTTCAGCGGCACGCGGATGCCGAACTCTTCCTTCAGCCGCCGACCGGCCGCCATCGGCGTGGTCTCGCCCGGACGCGGATGACCGCAGCAGGTGTTCGACCAGCGTGAGGCGAAGTGATACTTGCTGTCGGCCCGGCGCTGCAACAGCAGCTCGCCCTCGGCATTGAAGACCAGGATCGAGAAGGCACGATGCAGTTGGCCGAGTTCATGCGGTTCGAGCTTACCGGCGACACCGATAGGGCGATCCTGCTCGTCGACCAGGATCAACTTCTCGGCGGCATCGCGCTGGGCGGCACGCTCCAGATCACCCGCTGCCGGCAGGGGCACGATGTGAGCCGTCAACTGTCACCTCCAGCCGCATTCGCTTCGGAGGCCGGATCAGACGACTGAGGCGATGCAGCTTGATCATGCGCCGGCCTGCCGAAGGCCGCGATCGCCGCGCTCAGCTCGGGATGACGCTTGGCCCATTCCTCCAGCGTCTCGCCGGCGACGATCGCCTCCCAGGCCTGACGGATACTGGCCGCCCCGGCACGCGGTCCCATCGGATGCCCGAAGACACCGCGTCCCGGCACGAAGCCGAAATCGACCGTGCCGAGCTTTTCATAGAGCGGACGCAGGGTACCGGCCCAATCGCTGCCGCCCGGAACCGGCAGACTCGGCTTGATCGGCCCCATGGGTTCGAGACAGGCCGTCGCACAGGCGCGCACCTCGTCATCCGTCATGTGCATGCGTGGCCCGAAGCCGGGCATGATGATGACGTCATAGCCCGCCAACCGTTGCAGCTTGGTGAAGACCCGCGTGTGGACACCGAAGCGTTCCAGCCGCGCAAAGGGTGCGATGAATGGAAAATGCGCCATCAGCGGCACCTGGGCGTGCTTGCGCAGCATCCGCACCGCGCTCAGCCCCGTCGGCATGGCATTGATCAGCAGCGCATTGGCACCGCGCGCGACGGCGCGATCATGCAGCTCGACCAGCCGATCGACCTCGTCGGTGATATTGGCCAGATAGATCTTGGGTACCCCCGTCGCGACCTCGGCCCGCCGCCGCGCTTCACCCAGAAGTTCGGCGCGCCGGTCGAGCGGGCACCAGTCGGTGTCGGTCAGCATCTCGTCATCCTTGGCAATATCGAGCCCGCCCAGCCAGCTTTCATAACCCAATTCGGCAAAGGCTTCGGGCGGAAGTCCGATATTGGGCTTGATGACGCCGAAGAAGATCGGCCGATCATGGACCTGCAACCGCTCGCGCAAGCCCGCGACGCCGAACTGAGGGCCTTGGAAGCAGGCCAGATAGGTCTCGGGAAACTCGATGTCGAGCAGCTTGACGATGGGCGCGCCGGGCGAGAAGAACGTCCCCTCGCCACAGATCGCACTCAGCAGGTTCGGCAGACGCGGGCCGAAATTGCCGTGCGGATGGGCGATGCGCAGCCGACAGGCCATGACCGGACCGTCCGAACCCGACCCCACACCATAGCTGAATTCCGGACGCGGACCGTCGAGGATCTGGAGATCGACCACGCGCGCGCCGAACCGAGGCCGCAGATCCTCATCGGAACCGACGCGACGCCATTGCGCGGTCGACTGCTCGGAGCAGAAGTGCGCGGCGGCCAGCTCGGGATCGCCGGAGCATTCCAGGTAGTAATCGAGGAAGAGATAGGCTTCCCGATCCAGGGATGCCTCATCGGCGAAGAAGCCGGCCCAATCGCTTGCTTTCATGGCGCAAACAGCGTCTGATGAAATGGAATCGATGACGTCACGATCATCGGGGACGGTCAGAGGATGCCGGCGATCTGTACGCGCACCTGACGTTGCGGACGCGGCCCATCGAGTTCGATGAAGAAGACCGATTGCCACTCACCGAGCAGGAGCCGCCCGTCCTCGACCAGGATGGTCTCGGAGGCGTTCATGAACAGCCCGATGAGATGCGAATGCGTGTTGGGACGACCGTCGAGCGGGTCGATGTCGTGCCGGTAGTGCGTCTGACCCGGCGGTGCGAGTCGCGTCAGAAAATCGAGCATGTCCTGCTGGAGCTTCGGCTCACGCTCGTTCAAGGCCACGAAGGCGGTCGTATGCGCCGAGGTGATCGTCACCCAACCCTGGCGGACGGGATGACGCTCGAACGCCTGCCGAACCTGTTCGGAGAGATCGATGATCTCGATCGCGGTCCGGGTGTTCAGCTGAATCTGCTCGACGTGGAAATGCATCTTGAATCAGCGGGAGCTATCCGAACGAAAAAACGGGCGAGGGAGGACTCGACACTCTCCCCGCCCGCGCATGCCCTCGATCGCTCGAATCAACGACCAGCCGGCAGAGCGGACATACCAGCCGACAGGGCGACCGGAGCATGATCCGGACCCAGCAACCAGTCGAATCCTGGCGAGCTCAGCAGCATGTAATGAATGAACAGAGCCAGCGCGAACAAAAAGGCGCCCAGCCCAATCAGGGCCATGCGCGGATCGAAGGCCAGCCAAATCTTGTACAGTTGTTGGGGCATCATCGGGGTTCTCCTGACGAATGAAACGGGACGCGGCGGCTTAGGCCGCCCGCCTCCCGTCATTATCCGCGACGCGGCGGAAATCCGGCGATTACAGCCAGGGGCGCCACAGCCACGCCAGGATGTGAGCAATGATCACGATCCCAAAAAACATGGTCATGCTCTGGGTGAAGATGCCGTGGAATTCCTTAGCCTCGTCTTCGGTCAGCCCGGTCATGCTCTTCTGATCAGCCATTGAATTATCCTCACTTTGAATCAAGTTGGGCCTAATCGGCCGTTACCGCGAATGTCCCCGCGGCCGGGGATCGGTTGGCAAGTCCTGAGGATCCGCCTCCTCATCGGAGCGATCCCCGGAGCTTGCCGGTGCCCAAATCGGGACTTAGGAGCCGCTCAGCCAGTTGAAGGCTGGGCTGCTGAGCAGGATGAAGTGGATCAGCAGGCCCAGGACGAACAGGAAGCCGAACAGGGCAACCAGGGTTCTGCGGGGATCGAAAATCTGCCAGATCTTGTGCATGTTGATATCTCCGGTCTCTTACTGGTGGGCGGTGCTTGAGTCACAATCGCCCGTTCGCTCACGAACACTAATACCCTAGGCCATTACAGCCAAGGACGCCACAACCACACGAGGATGTGTGCAACGACGACGATCCCCGTGAACACGACGAAACTGGATACGAAAATGCCGTGGAATTCCCTTGCCTCATCTTCGGTCAGCCCAGACATCGAACGGTTTTCGTTAGCCATTGATGATTCCTCGGTCAAACACTTGAATAGCCTCGACGATTCGGTCTCTGGCCATCCGAGACGACCGCGAACTGGACTGCTGCGAGCCTCGCCGCGGGTCTTACGGTCGGTGCCGAAATCCTTGTCGGGCACCTGGAGCATCCCTGCTCATCGGTTCGATCCTCTGGCCTTACAACTGCTGCGGAGCCGGTGCGGCGTCCTCGACAGGTGCAGCTTCGGCGGCCGGCGCTTCCTCGACGGGAGCAGGCGCCACTTCTTCCGCGGCCGGCGCCTCCTCGGCGGACGCGGCTTCAGCCGGTGCGGCCTCCTCGACAGGAGCGGCCGCTACGTCTTCCACTGGAGCCGCTTCGGCGGGGGCGGCGACCTCAGCCTCAGCTGGGGCGGACGCATACAGGGCCGGGTAGTCCTTAGCCATTTGCGCGCCATAGAGCGGACGGTAAGCACCCTGGTGACAGGTCATACAGCCGACCTTGAAGGGGTCGCCATAGGGCCCCTTACGCGAGGCGGGCAGCACATCGTTGAGCGGCCAGATGTAGTTCTGGTTGATGTCGCGGACGTGACGGATGGCGTACCAAGCCGTCGTGCGCTGCGGCGTGCTCTGCTTCCAATCGTAGAAGGCGCGGCTGTTGTGGCAGAAGGTGCAGTTGACGCCGAGCGAGTCGGAGATCTGCATCATCAGGCCGTAGGTCCACTCGGCCTGCTTGAGCGAGGTCGTGTTGCCCGCCGGCAGCGCCGTCTGACCGATCACCCGGATCTCGTTGGTCTGATCCAGGAACGGCGTGTAGGGATCGAAAGGCAGCGCCGCATAGGCCACGGTCGAGGACGCATAGTTCTGACCGGTCGGCTTCACGCCCGAGGGCTGATTCGGACCCGGATCCGTGACCCACACGTACTTCGGCACCGGGTTGCCACGGTGACAGGTATAGCAGGTCACGCCCGTGCCATTGACCGCCACGTGCTGTTTCCAGTCGCTGTTAGCGGCCCGAACCATCTCGAACATCCGGCGCGACACCACCTTGGTATAGATGTCGTCGGAAGCCCAGTTGCCCGGGACGTGGCAGTAATTACAGCCTTCCTTCGGCGACACCCAGGTGGTTACGGCGACCATGGTCCGGGTGAACTCGGCGACGCTCAGATCCTTCAGCACCTGGACGTTTTGGTAGACGTCAGAGACCTTGGGACCGCCAGGCGCAGCCGCCGGCAGCGACTCGACCGGCAGGTTCTGCTTGAGGCTGGCTTCAAGCAGACGCGGATTGTAGTTCTGCTCCATGGCCACGCCGCGATAGCCTTTTTGTACCACTTCCGGTGGCGGACGCTCGCAGCCGAGCAGCACCACGGAGGCGACGACGGCGACAGCAGGCAGGGTCAGTTGCTTTCCGAGATTCATTGCGTCACCCCCGTAGCCGTGGCATATGGGTCTACAGCGGTCACGACCTCTGGATATGCCGGAGCCACGCCATGCTTGATGGCCCAGAGATACCAGTTCTCGACGACCGTTCCGGTCAGAAGGATGCCGATACCCGCCGTGATCACGGTCAGGACCGCACACCACCAGGCCCAGCGATGGATGGATTCCATGGAGGCGTTGAAGCCCATGGTCCAGCGCCAGAAGATGGCGGCACGCTCGGCGGCCGTACCACGATCGGTGATCTGATCGATCTCGCGATCACCCCCGAAGCGGCTCACCGCCAGGATGGTCGCACCGTGCATGGCGAACAGCAGGGCCGAACCATACAGGAAGGCGATCGAGAGCATGTGGAACGGGTTGTAGTACAGGTTGCCGTACCGGATCGAGAAAGCCGCCGTCCAGTCCAGGTGCGGGAAGATGCCGAAGGGCACGGCTTCCGCCCAGCTTCCCATCATCACCGGGCGAATGAAGCCCAGGCTCAGATAGAAGAAGATCGCGGCGGCGAAGGCCCAGGACAGATGCTGGCTCATGCCCAGGGCTTCGGCGCGCTTGTAGGTACGCACCCACCACAGAATGATGGACATGGTCAGGAAGAATCCCGCCATCAGCCACCAACCGCCTTCGGACAGGGGCGGAATGCTCAGGCCGTACTGCGGCGCCGGCGGTTCCAGACCCAGCCAGAAGAAGTGCTTGACGAACTGGATGATGTTCCAGTCCACCGAGGCCAGCATATTGAAGCCGATAATGAAGATGGCTATGAAGCCAAAGATGATCGACAGCGTGCCGGTGAAGCCGAGATAGATCGGGCCGATCTGCGCGTCACCGATCTTGCCGAGCCAGTACGAGAAGATGGGCCGACCGATGCGCGGCAGGTGCCCCTTGGGCAACGGCACCCCAGGATAGGCCGGGGCGCGCACCTGCACGGCCGTGAAGATATTTTGATATTCGGGCATTGTAGTCTCCTAGATCCTACCAGAGCGGGAGCTCAAGCCACCAGTTCCACCATTCCGGCCAACCGCGGGTCCAGAAGGGGCCACTGATCACGATACAGACCGCGCTCCAGAACACCGCGCTCAGGGCCAGGAACAGACCCAGACGATGGATGGCCAGTGCGCCGATGGAGTAGCCCACGATATCGCGGAAGAAGGTGTTCTCGTGCTCGCTGGTCTTGACTTCTTCGCCCTTCTGCGGGTTCGTCACCGACAGGATCAGCGAGCCGTGCATCGACAGCGCCAGACAGTTGGTGAAGAAGAAGGTGATGGCGAGCATGTGCGCCGGGTTGTAGTGGAAATGCAGGAACTGATACCCCACATTCGACACCCAGTCCAGATGGCTGAGGATGCCGTAGGGGAAACCATGACCCCAGGCGCCCATTAGGATCGGACGCACCACGACGAGCACCAGATAGGCGCCGATCGCGAACGCGAACGCAAACGGAATATGGAAGCCGATACCGAGCTTGCGGCAGATTTCGACCTCACGGAGCGCCCAGGAGACGAACGCGCCGATGGCACAGATCGTGATGATCTGCCACAAGCCGCCTTCGGTCAACGGGGCCATTCCCAAACCGTAACTCAGATCCGGGGGAGCGATGCTGATCTGCCAGATGTTATAGGTTTGGAGTTCGGCGTTAGGACCGATGGTCGCACCCCACACGATGAGGAGCACGCCCAACAATGCAAAGAAGAAGCCTGTGACCCCGAAGAAGCCGACATAGAACGGCCCCACCCAGAAGTCGAATAGGTCTCCCCCTATCAGCGTCCCGCCACGGACGCGGTATTTTCTCTCAAAACTGAGCATGGCCATCGTAATATCCTCTGCTGGGGAGGCACCATCGAGACGGCCGCCTCCTCTGAGCACTGTCGGTGGCGGGCGGGGTTCACCTGGCGGACGAACCCCACTGACCCGCCACCCCCGTCAAGGACGCGATTACCGTTGGGGAACGACAGGCGTCACTTGCTGGACCTTGGCGGCCGGAATGCCGTCTTCGAGCCAGTTGAATTCAGTGGTGCTCAGCAGGATCATGTGGATCGCGAGACCCAGGATGGTCAGGAAGGCGAAGACAGCGATCAGAACGCGGCGGGGATCGATCAGCAGCCAGATTTTCCAAAGATCGGGTGACATCGTCAGTTTCTCCTAGAGTGAATTCGAATGGGTTCGATCAGTCGTCAAGTGGCCGAAACGGCCTGAACTCGACTCGAAATTACAGCCAGGGGCGCCACAGCCAGGCGAGGATGTGCGCGATGACGACGATGCCGAAGAAGGCCGTCATGCTCTGCACGAAGATGCCATGGAACTCTTGTGCTTCTTGCTCGGTCAGACCGGTCATGCTGCTGTTAGCCATTGTGTAATCCTCCGAATCTTGGAGATAAGCCTTGGTTTGTGCCGCACTCAGCCCGTGCGGCCTGGGGGCGCCGTAGATCGCGACATCTACGACCGAGAAGCCACCCGATCACACGGGCTTGTTCTCATCGACCGGATCCCGTACCGGGGGATCCGTCAAATCCTGCTCGATCCAGTCCCGGCGTGTGCTTGGAGCGACTTGCCGGGGCTGAAACCTCAATCTCTGAAGCCTGGCCGCCCTCCGTCTCGATCCTGACCGCTGCGCCTGGTCTTCGGCTCGCTGCCGGGGGGGGCTGGATTCGAGGTGTCAGTCTAGCTTGACTGACACGAATGTCAATCTACATTTACACCTCAATTGCGCTGGATCAACTAAATCAGTGTCGACTGGGTGGTTTCGACCCGCGCGACCGTCACCCGCTCCTCGCCGGCGGTGCGTGCGGCACGTTCGGCGGCATCGCGCAGCCGTTTGGCGGCGGAGATGCGCACCAGTACCGGCTGGGACTCGACGATGGCGTCGAAGCGTGCGCGGGCGTCCTCGTCCCAGGGCAGCTCGCGGTGCATGCGCGCGGGCGTGGCCTCGACCTTATCCAGCTCGGTGCCGAGCGGGATGATGTGGAAGAGCGCGTCGAACAGGGCGTTGCAGACTTCCTGCACCAGATAGGTCGCGCCGGCGTAGCCCATGAAGGGTGTGCCTGTGTGGCGGCGGATCACGGTGCCGGGGAAGGAGGCCGGGATGTAGGTCGCGCGTGCACCCTTCTCGGTCAGATACATGCGCTCGTTGTAGCTGCCGAAGAGGATCAGCGGGGGTTTTTCATGGACGGCGGCGCGGATGGCGTCGTTGTCGATCTTGACGCCGGGACGGCGGGCGAAGGCGAAGTTGCAGGGCAGACCCAGTTCGTCTTCGAGGAAATGACGCAGACCGCGGCTGTAGGTCTCGCCGGCGGAGACGCCGAAGCTGGCGGTGCCGAAGAAGTCCTGCGTCACCGAGCGCCATAGATCCCAGATCGGTTTGATGGTGGTGTGCTTTTCGCGCTCGATGAAGGGTTCGGGGTCGAGACCGAGGATCTCACCGAGGGCGCGCAGGAATTTGGTGGTGCTGTGCAGTCCGATCGGGGCCTGGAGATAGGGTTTGTCCAGGGCCTCGCACAGGGTGCGGCCGAACTCGCGATAGAGACAGATGTTGGCGTCGGCGTCGGCGAGCCGGGGCACGTCGTCGAGATGGCTGCCGAGCGGGAAGCTCAGGTTGACTTCGGCGCCGATGCCTTCGACCAGGCGTCGGATCTCGGCCAGATCCGAGGGCATGTTGAAGGTGCCGTACATGGGGCCGATGATATTGACGCGCGGTTTGTCGCCGGCGGCGCGTGGTTTGGGTTTGCTCTTGGCGGCGCCCTTTTTTTGGCCATACTGGGTCCAGAGCCAGTACAGGGCGCGGTTGGCGCTCTGCCACTGGTCTTCGTCGATGGTGCGCGGCAGGAAGCGCACGATGCCGGTGCCTTCGGGCGTGACGCCGCCGCCGATCATTTCGGCGATCGAGCCGGTGACGACGACGGACGGCTGTTTGGGGTCGAGGGTCTCGAAGGCGCGGCGCATCGCCTGCTCGGTACCGCTCTGGCCGAGTTCTTCCTCGCCCAGTCCGGTCACGACGACCGGCAGTTCGTGCGGCGGCAGGCCGTCGGTGTAGTGCAGCACGGCCGTCACGGGCAGGTTTTCGCAGCCCACCGGCCCGTCGATGATCACCTGCAAGCCTTTGATGGCGGTGAAGACATAGACGGAGCCCCAGTAACCGCCCGCGCGGTCGAGGTCGTTGATCAGCATTCGGGGATTTCCTCCTCCAGGGAGTTGAGGGTTGCGCAGGCCTTATAGAAAATTTGTGGAGATCAAGCTTTCCGCTCCTTCGACGGATCGGGGCTGGTCGATACAAACTGCTGCCTGACGACCTGCCCCCAATATTCGTCCTGATAGATGTCCTCCTGGAAACCGTTTCCGGTAAACTCGCCAACCGTCTTTCGCCAGAATTCAGTGGCATATTCGGCACCACTGATTTGCTTGATCTCCCAACGGCCTTGGTGCATTTTGAATATCTTGATGGCAAACCGCTTTCCTAGCGCCTGCTTCCTGAAACTTGGAACAATATAAAATTCACAGACCTCGAAGCACTGCGCGCCTGATTTTGCTTTCACAGCGGCAAGGCCGATCGGCGATTTTTTCTCATAAAGCAAGTAGCCAAGCACGTTTCCGCCAATCTGAGTATCCAGCTCGAACAGACCGTTCTCGTTCGGCTTTTTTTCGGTAATGGCAGAAAATTCTCCTTCGTAGCTCTGACATAAATTCAAATAAACAGACAAATTACAGCTATCGACCTGGATGATATTCATTTTCCTCCACCCAACACAGGCTGAAGCTTTTTTGCCTTCCAGCACCCTTGATATTCCCCAATAAATTCAGCGGCGAGCGAAGCGAGTTCGCTGCAATACAGTCTTAGGCACAGGAATTTCGGATGGCGGAGAAACAAATGGATGTCCGGCAGCAATCCGCTCAGTTTCCGATTTTTTCAGATCGGCATAAATCGCACGCAAATCATAATTAAACTTAGCGGCATGTGCATCCCGAATAGACCGTACTTCATCGATGATTTCATCATTCAACATTTTCTTCTCCAAGAAGCTCTTCCGGCGTGCAAATGAACGGCAAAAATAAGCCAATTTGTTCGAGTTGTTCGGCAATGCCTCTTTGTATCTCAGGGTTCGCAATGTGTCGACAGTTCCATGTCAGCAAATAATCCACACCATTGACTGTGGCAATCGCTATGTGCAACGCATCTTCTGCGGACTTGGGCGGAATAATACCCCGCTCCACCAACGATTCCGCGATCTGGACCGCTTACTCGGTGATCAAGAGAAGAGGGATATCGCTCAACACAGCCAGCCGTTTTCCGGCTGCATCCGGATCACCGGCACCACATTCACGCAATACCGATTCAGAAACAAATAATTCGTACTGATTCCGGGTTTCCCACCAAGCAAGAGTAATTTGCTGATGAACCGCTCCGAGAATGGTCTTGCTTGGGCGAGCCGTCAGGTAGCTGATTACAGAAGTTTCAACGTAGACTCTGCGCTTCATGAACCTATGCTATATTTTCTATGCGGCTTTTTCAGGCAGCGGCAGCTGACAATGACCAGCTACGATACCTTTGACCGTGATATCTTCATCAAGCTTTTCCCAGTGCAGCGCATAGCCGTTGAGTACCAGCGTAATTTTTTTGAGTTCGTCGTTTGATGCGGCCCGCAAAATTCTGAACCTGTCTGCGGGAAAGCCGATGATTCTTCCATCGGTTAATTCGATGAAAATGACGCGGCCGTCTGCCCAAGCCCGAAGTGCGCATGTTTCAATTTCAACGGACATGGAAGTCATATCCTTGACGGCTTGTGGCTTGAGTTCGACTTTCATCTCAGCCTGCGTAGGATGTGGTAACGAAGGAAAAACGTGGTCTATCCCGTTTTATCCCCCTGAGACCTCAGGGTCTTTCCCGATTGATTCCCCTACCTTGCTACAGCCCTAAATTCAGCTCCTTAACGACATCGGCCAAGGATTTTGTTGCGGCTCCCCCTTCAGCTTCCTTTGCGCTTCGAAGATCCTGCAAATCCTGGTAATCCTCAAGAGTCCGTGTCAAGGCCTGGAATTCTTCGATAGGAAGAATGACGTATTCATATCTGCCGTTTTTTTCAATATATTGCGGGTGTAAATTCATAGCTCACCTCTTTGCGTAGACATGTTTTCGATGCATGATTCGATACACGACTACTGTTTTTCCATCAACCTCGAACAGCACCCGATAATTACCGACGCGCAAGCGATACTCCGGGGTAAAATTGGTAAGGCGCTTGATGTCGCCAGTCAGCCCAGCATCCATTTCAGCAAGTCTAGCCGTAATTCGAGCCGCGTCCTGCTTTTGCAGCCCTTGCAAATCCTTGACGGCTTGTGGCTTGAGTTCGACTTTCATCTCAGCCTGCGCGGGATGTGGTAAAAAAGGAAAAACGTGGTCTGTCGCAGTTTATTCGCGGTCATCGGGTTTCCTCGTAGCGGGTGGCTGTGACGATCCAGTGTGCGCCTATTCGGTGTCAAGTCCCCGGAGATTGTAGACACGCTTTTTGAAGCGTTCAGGGCGTTTCTCGTGCCGGTCCTTGAGTGCCTGGATCGGGGCGATGTGGCCGAGGGCTTTCTGCGGAAGGTGTTGGTTATAGACCTGAACGTAGCGCTCGATGGTCTGGGCTAGCGACTCGGCGGAGTCGAAGCGGGTGGTGGTCAAGACCTCTGAAAGGCGCCCGTTGAAGCGCTCGATCATGCCGTTGGTCTGGGGGGTGCGCGGCTGAATAAGGCGATGCTCAATGGTGTTGGCCGAGCAGACCTGATCGAAGCGATGGCGCCCGGTCGGTTCACGCTCGCCGGTGGCACCGAAGCGGTCGGTGAATTCTTTACCGTTATCGGTCAAGACCTTGGTGATGTTGAACGGGGCCCTGGCGATGAGCCGCTCCAGGAAGCCGGCGGCGTTCCGGGCGGTTTTCTCGGGCAGGATCTCAACATAGACCCGGCGCGTGGCCCGATCGATCGCGGCAAAGAGGGACTGAGCACTGTCCTCATCCGGCATTCGCGGCAGGTACTTCACGTCGACATGGACAAAGCCCGGTTCGTAGTCATTGAAGGGCTTGACCGGGCGGGCGTCCGGATCGATCGGTTGGGGCCTGAGCGCCTGGAGGTTGGAGACGCCATGACGGCGCAGACAGCGATCCAGGCCCGAGCGCGAGACAGTGGTGCTGATAAACTCGTGGGTGACGGCCAGCAGGTCATCAAGCGGCAACAGGAGCGTTTTACGCAACTCGACCACGACCGCCTCCTGCGCCGGCGTCAGGCGCGTGTGGAGACGGTGCCGAGGCGTCCTCGGTGCCGGAGCGCCGACGCCACTTCAACACCGTCTGACGGCTCAGCCCATAGCGCTCGGCCGGCTCGCGGGTCGAGCGCGTCGAGGACTGGAGCTCTCGACGGATGGCCGGGGTGGTGCACGCGTTTTTGTGCAGACGGATGACCATGGGGAGCTAGACCTTCTCGTGTTCAGTTCGGACGTGCCGGGCGGCTTTCAAACTCCGCGGCGAGCCGCTGGAGAACCTCGCGGGCGAGGAACAAAGGATAACTCCTTCGCGGCACATGATCACACGGGACGCAACAACCGCATCCATCGCAAACGATGCGGTTCTCAAGCCCACTGCATCCTACACCGCCCATGGCTTTGAAGGTGCAAAAATACAACATTAAGAATCAATCGCTTGCGATGTTGAATCTGGTGTGGACCGCCCAACTTTCCCTAGCCTGGGCTTTGCTAACCCAGCAAAATCAAGACATTGAGCGCAAGCACTTTTTGTGACCTTCAAAGCCATGCCTACACCGCCTTAACCACCGCACGCCCAGCCGTCCCACGCCTAACCGGCATCACCGGCCAAACCCCGCTGGTCTCACCCTCCCCCACTCCCTCAAAAAAGGCCCGCATGGTGGCAAACCGTTCCTTGTTGGCAAGCGCGGCATTGATGACCTGCGCCAGCGACCCCGCCCCCGCCGGTCCCATCAAGGGCCGCGCCGAAATCAGATTCGTGAAATACAGCGCCGGAATCTGCCGCTCCTTCGCCGCCTGAACCACTGGCGTCGTCCCGATCGCCAAATCCGGCTCCAGCGACTCGACCGCCGCCAGATCCTGCTCCAGCGACGCCCGGAACTGCACCGGCGCCCCACGCTCCTCTAACCACGCCAGATCCGCCTCATTCCAGGGTGTGCGCGGGCAGGCGGTGCCGACATAGGGTACGGTCGCGCCAGATTCGATCAGCAGACGCGCGACCAGCAACTCCGATCCCTCATAGCCCGACACGATCACCCGTCCCTTGATCGGCATCGCCGCCAGCGCCCCACCGATCGCCGGCAAAAACTTATTCTTCGCCGCATCGACCTTATGCTGCGCGATCCCGCACGCCTGCCCGATCGCATCCAACCAGGCCGCCGTCCCATCGCGCCCGACCGGGGCAGAACCGACGATAGGGCGACCGGCAGCGGCGAATTCGCGCGCACTGGCCTGATACTGCGGATGGATGGCCGCCGCCACCCGGCAGTCGAGCGCGGCATAGAGTTCACGCCATTCGCGGGTCGGCACCACCGGGCCGACGGCCAGACCCAGCGGGTCGAGCATCATGCCGATGCCGACCGGGTCGGCGGGAAACATCTCACCCAACAAGGTCACGGTCGGACGCTCACTGCGCCCCCCGCGCGGCGCCTGCACCGGCCCCTGCTCCGCCTCCAGACGCGCATACTGAAGCATCGCCCCAGCCAGCACATCCTTCGCCTCCGCATGGGTCGGCGTCCCGAATCCAGGCACATCGATGCCCAGAATCCGCACCCCGTTCACTTCTTTGGGCAGCAGCCGCAGCGGCACGCCCGAGGCCGTCGGCACGCACAGATTGATCGCGACGATGGTATCGAGCTTATCGGGATCGGCGAGCTTGAGCACCGCCTCGCGCGCGTCCTCGAACAGCCGCCCCGAGACCAGCGACTCGGAATCGAACGGCACATAGCCGATCGAGCGCCGCGCCCCATAAAAGTGCGCCGTGAAACTCAGCCCATAGACACAGCAGCCCGAGCCGACCAGCACCATCGCCGTGCGGCGCATCCGCAACCCGACACGCAGCGCCCCAAACGCCGGACACATGGTCTGCGGCTGATCGTGCGGCCCACGCGCCCGCTCGCCGGCAGTGGCGCACCCGGAGGAAGATTCCTGAACCATCAAATGTTCCTCCCGACTCAAGCGTCGTCGTAGACGACTTCGAGCGACGGCTTGACGCTCGCCGAGATGTCGCTCATGTCCTCGGGACGCGCCGGCTCCAGCACCACATGCCGCCCGACCTGATCGCCTTTGAACAGATCCAGCAGCGCCTCGTGCGCCAACGGTTTGGGACGCACCGGCGGGGCCTCGGCGACGTTGGCTGCCAGCGACTCGAACAGCGGCCCCCAGGGACCGTCCGGACGCCCGATGATCTCGTAGTTGGCACTCTTGCGCCGGATCTCCTCATGCGCCGGAATGGTCGCCAGGATCGGAATCTCGGCGGCGGCGGCGAATGCCTGTGCCTCGCCGGTGCCGTCGTCCTTGTTGATCACCATGCCGGCCACGCCGACATTGCCGCCCAGACCCCGGAAGTATTCGACTGCCGAACAGACGTTGTTGGCGACATAGAGCGACTGGAGATCGTTGGAGCCGACGATGATGACCTTCTGGCACAGATCGCGCGCGATCGGCAGCCCGAAGCCGCCGCACACCACGTCGCCCAGGAAGTCGAGCAGCACATAGTCGAAATCCCACTCATGGAAGCCCAACCCTTCCAGCAGCTCGAAGCCGTGGATGATGCCGCGCCCGCCGCAGCCGCGCCCGACCTCGGGTCCGCCGAGCTCCATGGCGAACACGCCGTCGCGCTTGAAACAGATGTCGCTGATCGTGACCTGCTCGCCGGCCTTCTTCTTCTCGCTGGAGACGCCGAGAATGGTCGGACAGTTGCGCCCGCCGAACAGCAGCGTGGCGGTGTCGCTCTTCGGATCACAGCCGATCAGGAGCACCTTCTTGCCCTGTTGCGCCATCATGTAGGACAGATTGGCGAGCGTGAAGCTCTTGCCGATTCCGCCCTTGCCGTAGATGGCGATGATCTGGGTCTGCTTGAGCGAGGGCGCGCTCGGCGCGGGGATGTTGACGGATACAGTCACGAAAGCGTTCTCCAATCGAGGATCATCTTCAGGCAGCTCGGATCACCGAAGGCGGTGCGATAGGCGGAGTCCGCCTCGGTCGCGGGGACGCAATGGGTGATGAGCCCGTCGAGCGAGAGTCGGCCCGAGTCGAGCAGGTCGCGCACCGCCGCCAGATCGGACGGCTGGAACTCGGCGGCGATGCGGAAGCGCGCCTCGCGCATGAAGGCCGGTGGGAAGGTGAAGCTGACCGGCTCGTGATAGAAACCGCCGAGCACGATCTCGCCGCCGCGCGCCAGCCGCGCGACCAGGCTGTCGAGGATACGGGCGTCGCCGCTCATGTCGCAGATGGTGCGATAGTCGCGGCGTGGGTCGTCGTCGGGGAGCATCACATCGTAGCCATAGCCCTCGGCGCCGCTGTGACGCACCGGGTTGGTCTCCCACACCACCGGGCGGGTGCCCTCGCCCAGTGCCGCGATGCGCGCCAGCAGCCGTCCGAGCACGCCGTGACCGACGATCAGCTCGACATGGGGGGCGGGCGCGGTGCCGACGTCAGCCGTCGCCACGGAACTCGCGGACGCACCGGAAGCCATGGCGCTCGCCGCAGACTCGGCCCGCAGCGCGGCATGCGCCGGCGTACTCGCCGCCGGTGCCGCGATGGCATGATAGGCGGTCGCCGCCAGCGCCAGCAGCACGCCCTGCTCGCCGAGCGACTCGGGCACCGGCAGCAAGCGAGCACCAGGCGCGACGACACGCGAGGCCGCGCCGCCGAACAGTCCACGCACCTCGCCGTAACAGCGCGCGCCGGGCACGAAGACGCGCTGCCCGACCGTCAGACCGGAGTCCGGCCCGGCGTAGCTGACGCGACCGACGGATTCATAACCGGGAACCAGCGGATAACCCATGCCGGGGAAAGGCGGCATGGCGCCCGACCACAGCAGGCGCTCGGTTCCGGTGCTGATCCCGCTCCATTCCATATCGACGACGACATCGCCGGCCTCGGGCGGAGTGAGCGGCAAGCGTTGCAGCGCCAGCCGTTCAGGCGCTTCGAGGACGACGGCCAGGGCTTCGAGATTCGGCATATCTGGGTTCAAGGCGATCTCTCGGACGGGTTGAATCTGAAAGATCCGACAGTTTAGCGGAAGTTGGACGCGAGTCGAAAAATACCGTGGGACGACGGCGAGCAATAGACGGAATCAGCAGGGTTTTTCAGGCGTTCAGGCCCGTTGAGCCACCAGCAACTGCGTGAGCATCGGCCGAATGGTGCGAATCTGACGCACCCGGTCGAAGCCGACCCCGAGCAGCATCTCCGTCAACTCACCCGGCGTGCGCGGCCGACCACTGCCCATGGCGAGCAGATAGAACCCGAAATAGGCATCCCCGATCGGCTCGGCTCCCGGCGTGCCCGACATGGGTTCGGCCACCAGTAACCGCCCGCCGTCGGGCAGCGCCTGACAGGCCGCGCGCGCAAAGTTAGGCGCGTCGTGATCGTCGTGATCGTGCAGCACCCGCACCAGCGAGACGACATCCGCCCCCTCGGGCAGCGGATCGCGCCGCACATCGCCGCCGACCGCCGTCGCCCGATCGCCCAGCCCTTCGCGCTGGAAACGCGCCCGCGCCCGCTCGGCCACCGCCGGTAGGTCGAACAGGATCACGCGCAGATGCGGCCAGCGTTTGGCGGCTGTGACCAGAAAGGCGCCGTCGCCGCCGGCCACGTCGAGCAGACAGCGATGATCCTGGAGCGAATAGGCGTCGAGCACGTCGTCGGCGATCAGACGTTGCGACTGGGCCATCAGCTCGCTATAGCCGCTGACCGCCTGCTCCCCCGCCGCCGCCGGCGCCTCGGTGCCGACATAGGCCCAATAGCCCTGTAACTCACGCTGCGGCAGCTCACCACGCAACAGGGCCACCGGATCTTTCAGATCGGCATAGGCCATGGCGTGATGCTCGACCATGGCCGCGATGCCCGGATTGCCGACCATGGCCGCCCCCAGCTCGCCGAGCGCATAGCGATCATCACCGCGCGCCTCGGCCAGTTCCAGACTCGCCGCCGCGCGCAGCAGCCTCCGCGCCCCCTCGACCGGCAGCCCAAGACGCGGCGCCAGTTCATCGACCGATTGCGTCCCCTCGGCCAGGATCTCGAACAGCCGCACCTGAACGCAGGCTTGCAGAATCTGCGAATAGACGAAACCGGCGACGATGTCGAACAGCTCACGCGCCCGACGCTGCGCGCGCGGACGGGTCAACGGAAAGATCGAGGCCCAACGTTGAAACTCGGGCTTGGAGAGCACACGATTACGCAGGGCGAGCAGAGGTTCGGGAAGGCGCACGGATATCACGACCGATGGAGCCGGGTGAGCCGCCGCTCGGGGCGACTCACCGGCGTGGGAAGTAGAACGACGCTCAGGCCAAACTCAGGCCGCGCGCTGGGCCAGATCCTTGGGCATGATGCGGCGCGACTCGGCCATCAGCACCTCGGCGAACTGATCGCGCCCCGGACAGGCCGGAATCGCGTCGATGGCCCCCGTGACCAGACCGCGCAGACGCGCGATGGCGCCGTCGATGCCGAGCTCGCCCGCCGCGCTGGGCCGGTTGAGCACGGCATCGCGTCCGACCGGCTTGCCGACTTCCTGGGCGCTGGCGGCGACATCGCGCAGATCATCGGCGACCTGATAGGCTTCGCCGATCTTGTCGCCGACAATGCTCCAGGCCTCGGCGTCAGCACCCGCGACCAGCGCACCGGCCACGGTGGCCGCCGTGAACAGCGAGCCGGTCTTGGCGCGATGGTATTCCTCGACCGTGACCTGCGGCTCGCACTCCCAGGCCTGACCGGCGGTGATGCCGTGCGGCATCCCGACCGAACGGCTGATGGTCAGGAGCAGCGGCGCCAGACGCTCGGGCGAGTCGGCCAGGACGCGCGCCAGATGCTCGAAGGCGAGGATGATGAGCGCATCGCCGGCCAGCACCGCCAGCGGCTCGCCGAAGGCGCGATGCACCGAAGGCACGCCGCGACGCAGCGGCGAGTCGTCGAAACAGGGCAGGTCGTCGTGCACCAGCGAGGCGCAGTGCAGCAGCTCGATGGCCACGCCGGCCGCATCCGCCGCCGCGTAATCCTTGCTGCCGCAGGCGGCGGCGACGGCCAGACACAGCCGCGGACGCACGCGCGCGCCGCCGGGAAAGACCGCATGACGCACCGCCTCGGCCAGACGCGGCGGACAGCCGGGGACGGCCACGGTGTCTATGGCAGCGGCCAACGCCTGCTCGATTCTCGTTGTGGCATCCATCAGTGATCCCCCGGCAAACCTTGATCAGTGGTCAATATGTAAAGGTGAGTTGACACTCAGAAGTGTCATGTACAATAGACATCAATATCCGACACGTCAACGCGAATCACGGGAGTCATGGACCTGATGCCGGATCAACGAGTCATTGTCATTGGTGCGGGCGTTGGTGGGCTGGTGACAGCCATCCAACTCGCCGCGCGCGGTCTTCAGGTGCGGGTGCTCGAACGTGCCGAGGCGCCCGGCGGCAAGATGCGCGAGGTCGCCGTCGGTCCGCACCGCATCGATGCGGGTCCGACCGTCTTCACCATGCGCTGGATCTTCGAGGACATCTTCGAAGCGGCCGGCGCACGGCTCGACGCGCATCTCGAACTGGAACCGCTGTCGATCATAGCACGCCATGCCTGGAGCGAGCAGGAGCGGCTGGATCTGCACGCCGACCACGAGCGCAGTGTCGAGGCCATCGGCGACTTCGCCGGCGCGGCCGAGGCGCGCGGCTATCGCGCCTTCTGCGAACAGGCGCGCACCATCTACACGACCCTGGACCCGACCTTCATCCGCGCCTCGCGCCCGAGCCTGCTCGGACTCATGGGACGCTGCCGTCTGAGCGGTCTGGGCAATCTGCGCGGCGTGCGACCCTACGACAGCCTCTGGGACATGCTCGGAACCTATTTCAAGGACGAGCGTCTACGTCAACTCTTCGGGCGCTATTCGACCTACTGCGGTTCCTCGCCCTTCATGGCGCCGGCCACGCTGATGCTGATCGCCCATGTCGAGCAGGAAGGCGTGTGGTCGGTGGTCGGCGGGATGCACCGGGTCGCCCAAGCACTGGCCCGACTGGCCGAGGGCTTGGGCGCGACCATCGAATACGGGCGCGAGGTCACGCAGATCCTCACCGGCCCCGGCGGCGTGCGCGGTGTGCAACTGGCCGACGGTGAGCGGATCGAGGCCGATTCGATCGTGGTCAACGCCGATCCGGCCGCTTTGACCAGCGGTCGGCTCGGCACCGAGGCGCGTCGCGCGCTGCCGCCCCTGGACCCCAAACGCCGTTCGCTCTCGGCGCTGACCTGGTGTCTGAGCGCCGAGACCGAGGGTTTTCCGCTGGCCCGTCACAATGTCTTCTTCGGACGCGACTATGCCTCCGAGTTCGAGGACGTCTTTGGCCGCGGGCGACTGCCGCGCGACGGCACCGTCTATGTCTGCGCCCAGGATCGCGGCACCGACGGCAACGGATCGCCGGACGGCCCCGAACGACTGTTCTTACTTTTGAACGCCCCGCCACGGGGCGACCGACACGACTTGGATGCAGTGGAGATCGAGCAATGCGAGCAACGGGTATTCTCACGCCTGGAGCACTGTGGCCTGAGGGTCCGACGCGACCCCGAACGGATGGTGATGACCACGCCCGTGGAGTTCGAACAGCGCTTTCCGGCCACGGGCGGCGCGCTCTATGGTCAGGCGACCCACGGTTGGAAGGCGTCGTTCTCGCGTCCAGCCTCGCGCACCAGGATTCCGGGACTCTATCTGGCGGGCGGGGGCACGCATCCGGGCGCGGGCATTCCCATGGCGGCGATGTCGGGTCGACTGGCGGCGGAGGCCCTGCTCGCGGACCGGCGTTCGACCTGAGCGTCGACAACGACGGCTATGTCTGGTGGTACGTCGATGCCCTGAGCGACGACGAGCAGTATGGACTGACGCTGATCGCCATGCTCGGCAGCGTCTTCTCGCCCTACTATGCCTGGTCGCGTCAGCGCGGCAACGCCGATCCGCTCGATCACTGCGCGCTCAACGTCGCGCTCTACGGACGCCGGGGCAAGCGCTGGGCCATGACCGAGCGTGGACGCGCGGCCTTGCAACGCGATCAAACCAATCTGGTCATCGGCCCCAGCCATGTGCATTGGGAAGGCGACGCCCTGGTCATCGACATCGACGAGATCAGCACACCCATTCCCTCGCGTCTGCGCGGCAAGGTGCGCGTCCATCCGACCGGGATCAATGGGCGTGACTTCGCGCTCGATGCCGCCGGGCGTCATCGCTGGTGGCCGATCGCGCCGCTGGCACGGGTCGAGGTCGACTTCACGCATCCCGGTCTGAGCTGGAAGGGCGCGGGTTATCTGGACTCCAACCGGGGTTCGGAACCCGTGGAACGGGCGTTTCAGGGCTGGGACTGGTCGCGCGCCGAACTGAAGCACGAGGCGGCGATCCTCTATGACACCCGCGCGCGGGACGATCAGGGCGCACATTTGGCGCTGCGCTTCGATGCCAATGCCGAGGTCGATGAGTTCGCGCTACCGCCGCGCACGCCGCTGCCGACGACCGGCGTCTGGCGCATCGAGCGCGGGATTCAGTGCGAGGCGGGCGATGAGCCGCGAGTGGTCGCGACGCTGGAGGATACGCCCTTCTACGCGCGCTCGGTGGTCGAGACGCGGCTCTTGGGACGACGCGCCACCTCGGTCCACGAGAGCCTGTGTCTGGACCGGTTCAGCACGCAATGGGTGAAGTTGTTGCTGCCGTTCCGCATGCCCCGCGTCAAACGCTGAGGCCGTGCACGACAGTCCGCAAAAGGCGGCCGAGCGGATTCAAGCTCCCCCACTCGGCCACCAACGACCTCAGAGGCCATCGGCCTCCAAGTCCAGTTGCACGACTCGACGCGAACGCCGACGCCGCACGGGCGACCTGGCACGCTGGATCTCGATCAACCGGTTCGCGGACCGGTAGTCGTGACGCAGTTTCAAGATCACCCCGCCACAGAGTACGAGCAACACCCCGGAGACGATCATCAGTACGTCGATCGCTCCAATGATGCAGGCGCTGCCGATGACGACGGCGGAGTAAGGCAGCCCCTCATAGAGTGGCGTCGGTAGCCACATATCGATTCCCAGGTTTCCCAGGCATGGAAACCTCGATTTCATTTCGTAAACGATCAGGATGCGACCGAATCGGGAGTCGAATGAGACCCCGATCAGACGCGGTTCGCGCAGACTCAGGGATCAGCGAACACTCAAGGCAGCGCGCTCACGTTCCTCGAGTTGCTGAAACAATTCCAGTACCCAAATCACACGTTCGCCGACGCCTGTCGGAGTGCGTTGCGGTGTCTCGGCGACCACGGCTTCGACGAGGAAACGTGTTTCCTCCAGCGCGGGTGCATTGACGGGACGCGCACTCACGACCGCGCGGCCCAGGATGGGCGCGAGCAGTTGCAGCTTGCGCGGCGCCGGCACCACGGCACGTTGCGAGATCGAGTCCAGCCCCTGGCGCTCGACCTGACGCCCGATCTCGGCATAGAGATAGCGCGCGGCATTGATCCCGGCGCGACAGCCGAGCGGCAGACCGGCGATCCCGGCATCCGAGCGCTGATAGAGTTCGTCGGCGGTCTGGAGCAGACGTCGCACCACCGAGGCAATCGCCTCGTTGAACACCGGATTCTTCAGCCACTCATCAGGATCGACGCCGGCCTCGCGCACCCAGGACAACGGCAGATAGATGCGCCCATTACGCGCGTCCTCGCCGACGTCGCGGCAGATGTTGGTGATCTGCATCGCCACGCCCAGATCACAGGCGCGCGCGACCATTTCTTCCGAACGCGCACCCATCAGCGCCGCCATCATGGCCCCGACCGTACCGGCGACGCGCGCCGAATAGTCGTAGACCCCGGACAGATCCTCGTAGCGCCGCCCCTCGGCATCCCACTCGAAGCCCTCGAACAGCGCCTCCAGCAATCGCTTGGGGATGGCGAAGTCGCGCACCACGTCGGCCAGAGCGCGGTCGATCGGATCGTCGATCGGCGTGCCGGCATAGAGCCGGTCGAGCCGGTCGTTGAGCATCTCCAGCGCCTCGGCCTGGAGTGCCGGATCGTCGCCGACGCAATCGATGGCGTCATCGGCGATGCGGCAGAAGGCATAGAGCGCCATCGCCGGGTCACGGAAGCGCGCCGGCAGCAGGAAGGAGGCGGCATAGAACGACCGCGAGCCGCAGCGCAACAGCTCGCGACAGGCGGCGATGTCGGCCGCCGTCGCATGCGTCTTCTTGGTGTAATTATGATCAGACGAAAGTTGAGGCATCGGGCACCACCCTGTCGAGGACTCGCGCGGAAGAGATGACACCAGGCACACCCGCGCCCGGATGCGTCCCCGCGCCGACCAGATAAAGATGTTCCACCTCTTCGCTCTTGTTGTGCGGGCGGAACCACGCACTCTGCATCAAGATGGGTTCGAGACTGAAGCCGGCGCCCAGATGCGAATTCAAGCGGTGCTTGAAGTCCAGGGGCGTCGTGACGAGCGAGGTCGCGATCCGATCCTCCAGTCCGGGCAGGATCGAATCGCTCAGATACTTGGCGATCCGGGCGCGATAGGGTTCGGCCTGGGTCTCCCAATCGACATCGCCGCCGAGATGCGGCACCGGCGCCAGGGCGTAGAAGGCATCGCAACCCTCGGGCGCCAGACTCGGATCGGTCGCCGTCGGACGGTACAGATAGAGACTGAAGTCCTCGGCGAGCGTCTTGCGCTTGAAGATGTCCTGGATCAGCCCCTTGTAACGCGGGCCGAGCAGGATCGTATGATGCTTGACGTCCGGATACTGGCGCTTGGTGCCGAAGTACCAGACGAACAGCCCATTGGAGAAGTGCGAGCGCTCGATCTTGCGATCGGTCCAGCGCTTGCGCGGATGCTCGGCCATCAGCTTGCCGTAGGTGGTCGCCGGATCGACGTCGGAGACGACCACGTCGGCGGCGATCTCCTCGCCCGAAGCCAGACGCACGCCTGTGGCCTTGCCGTTTCGGGTCAGGATGCGCTCGACCTCGGCGTTGTAGCGGATCTCGGTGCCCTGCCCCTCGACCAGATTCACCAGGCCCTTGACCACGGCGCCGGTACCGCCCATCGCCGAATGCACGCCCCACTTGCGCTCCAGGAAGGAGATGAGGACATAGATCGAGGTGACGGTGAAGGGATTGCCGCCGATCAGCAGCGGATGGAAGGACAGCACCTGGCGGATGAAGGGATCCTTGATATAGCTCGACACCATGCCGTAGACGGTGCGATAGCTCTGGAGCATCGCCATGTCCGGCACGATGCGCAGCATGTCGGTCAGGTTCGTGAAGGGCACATGGGCCAGATCCTCGAAGCCGACCTTGAACACCTTCTCGCTCATGGTCATGAAGCGGTCATAGCCTGCAACGTCTTCCGGCGAATACTGGGCGATCTGCGCCTTGACCTTGTCGGCGTCGCCGCTGTAGTCGAAGACCCGACCGTCGTCGAAACGGATGCGATAGAAGGGGTCCATCAGGCGCAGATCGACGTCGTCTGCGAAACACCGGCCACCGAGTTCCCACAGCTCTTCCAAGAGGAAGGGCGCGGTGATGATGGTCGGACCGGCGTCGAACGAAAAGCCGTCACGCTGATGGACATAGGCCCGACCGCCGGGGGCGTCGAGCTTTTCGAGCACCGTTACGCGGAAGCCGCGCGCGGCGAGCCGCACGGCGGCGGCTAAACCGCCGAAACCGCTGCCGATGACGACCGCGTGGGCCTGACCTCGACCTTGAGCACTACCAGGAACATGCGAAGCCGCGACTGTCAAGTTCGTTTACCTGCCTTACTGTCAAGATAGGTTGACAGTATAGCAAGATCGGCTCCGAGTCATCCCCTGGGATTAGTCGGAAATTCAACGGTTCTTCGTCGTCTGGAGCAGGCCCAGACACTCGCCGATCCCACGCACGATCTCGGCGACCTCATGCGGCTTTTCTTCGTGCGCCAGATGGCCCAATCCCGGCAGATCGAACAGCTTGGCGTCCGGGCGCAGTTTGGCACGCACCCGATGCGCTTCACGCGGTGAGACGGTCGTATCCTGATCACCGACGATCAGGAAGAAAGGCGTATCCAGGTTCGGCAGGCCCTGTTCGATCAGGTTCAGATCCCAGTTGGCCATCATCGACAGCGAGGCCCGCACATGCGACGGATGCCGGATCAAGCGCTGATAGAGATCCACACCCGCCTGATCCAGGGTCGAGCCGGTGCTGTCGATCAGCCCTTCGATGACACGACGGTTGCGCGCCCGCAAGGCGAAGGCGCGTGAGACCAGCGAATTGGTGGCGAAGAGCTTGGCGGCGGGCGAGAACAGACGCCCGGGCAGACCGCGCCAAGGCAGCAGCGCGCCATTGAGGCTGATGAGTCCGCGCGGCGCGATCCGGCCTTCCAGACGCGCACGGATCAGAATGGCCGCGCCTGCCGAATGTCCAAGCACCAGATCCGGCTGGACACCCAATGTCTCCACGAGAGAACCGACAAGACCCGCCATACCCGGAAGCGACATCCGCTCATAGGGCGGCGCGCTCGTGAAACCATGCCCCGGAAGATCCGGTGCGATGAGGGTGAAGTGTTCGGCCAGAATGGGCGCGAAATCACGCCAGGAGTGAGTCGCCGCACCCGTACCGTGCAGCATCAACAACACCGGCCCCTGCCCCATCCGCTGCACATGCCAGCGCAATCCGCCCGCCGAGAGGAATTCGCTCGACGCGCGGTTCGGCCAATCCCGACCATCCGACTCCCAATTCGGTCCAGCATTCACGCTCATGGTTCTCACTCGATCAACCGGAAACAGAGGCATTGTAACCTCTGTCCGGAACGATCGATAAAGACTGTCTCAAGCGCGTTTTGGGTTGGGTGGTCGCGCCTCAGACTTCGATCTGTAGACGCACCTTCTTCATGGCGTTCTTCTCGATCTGGCGGATACGCTCGGCTGAAACCCCGAACTTCTCGGCCAGTTCATGCAGAGTCTGCTTCTTTTCCGACAGCCAGCGCTCGAAGAGGATGGTCTTGCTCCGATCGTCCAAGTCTTCGAGAGCGGCATAGAGGCGCTCACGCTGATCGCGATCCGTGTCTTCATGCTCCAGCAGCCGCGACGGCTCCATGCGCACGTCGGGCAGATAGGTCGAGGGCGCGGCCGGCGAGTCGTCGTCATCGTCCTCGAGTCCGTCGAAAGACAGATCCTGATTGGACAGCCGCGATTCCATCTGGAGCACCACCTCGGGCTTGACCCCGAGATCCGCTGCTACCTCGTCGACTTCCTGCTTGGTCAGCCAGCCGAGACGCTTCTTGGAACTGCGCAGATTGAAGAACAGTTTGCGCTGTGCCTTGGTGGTCGCCACCTTGACGATGCGCCAGTTGCGCAGGATGTATTCGTGGATCTCAGCGCGAATCCAGTGCACGGCGAAGGACACCAAACGCACGCCCATGTCGGGTTCGAAGCGGCGCACCGCCTTCATCAAGCCGACCGTGCCCTCCTGGATCAGATCGGGCAACGGCAGACCATAGCCCAGATAACCGCGCGCGATCCGGATCACGAAGCGCAGATGTGAAGTCACCAGACGCTTGGCGGCCTCCATGTCGTTCTGGTCGCGTAGACGCACCGCCAACGAGCGCTCTTCCTCAGGAGTCAGAACAGGAATCTGGTAGGCACTGTTGATGTACGCCTCGATCGTACCGGTCGGCAGTATGGAGAAGTCTTTGGCCATGGCGAGATACCTGTAGTCAGTTAGACGATGATTTATCCTAGCATTTAAGTCAGGATTTTCCCATCACTTTTGACAGGGTTTTTCAGGGAAGCACCTACTTGATGTTGAGTAAAACTCTAGGTGTTTCGCGGATCTCGCGCAAGAGGCGAAGCGACGATTAGAGATCGTATGTTTCGATGGAAATCATCGTCGAAACTGATCGACGACAAAAAGGCGCGTAAAACAAAACCCCCGCCACTGTTGGGTGGAAGGGGTTTTGAGGGGAGAGGGCCCTGGCGGTGCCCTAGGTTCGCATGGGGAGGCCCCACACTAGGATCGGCGAAGACTTGTTTCACGTCTGAGTTCGGGACGGGATCAGGTGGTTCCAGGTCTCTATGGCCGCCAGGGAAAGGGTGGGAGCGTCGGTATGGAGGCCGACGATCCGCGAAACGGTGAGAGCGTAAGGGTAACGCACTTGGGTGTTATATGGTCAAGCCGCACGGTCGATTAGTACGGGTTAGCTGCACGTGTTACCACGCTTCCACATCCCGCCTATCCACGTCGTGGTCTTCAACGGACCTTTAGGGGCATCGCGTGCCCAGGGAGATCTCATCTTGGGAGGGGCTTCCCGCTTAGATGCTTTCAGCGGTTATCCCGTCCGTACATAGCTACCCGGCAATGCTTCTGGCGAAACAACCGGAACACCAGGGGTACGTCCACTCCGGTCCTCTCGTACTAGGAGCAGCTTCCCTCAAATCTCCAACGCCCACGGCAGATAGGGACCGAACTG
Organism: Allochromatium tepidum; assembly: GCF_018409545.1. Lineage (GTDB taxonomy): Bacteria > Pseudomonadota > Gammaproteobacteria > Chromatiales > Chromatiaceae > Thermochromatium > Thermochromatium tepidum_A. The sequence continues at coordinate 2,714,888 of NZ_AP024563.1, forward strand.
TCTCACGACGTTCTAAACCCAGCTCGCGTACCACTTTAAATGGCGAACAGCCATACCCTTGGGACCGACTTCAGCCCCAGGATGTGATGAGCCGACATCGAGGTGCCAAACAC